>JALJPB010000028.1:6983-48345 GCA_022969175.1 Colwellia sp.
ATGGTACCACTAATTCTGATCGTACCAATTACTACCAAACAGTTCCTAATAACCAACTCGAAAAGGTTTTATGGTTAGAGTCTGATCGCATGGGTTTTTTACTTGATGCTATTACTGAAGAAAAATTTGAAGTTCAACGTGAGACGGTTAAAAACGAACGTCAGCAAAATGTTGATAATCGTCCTTATGGTCGCTTAAATGAAACCATCAACCAGATGATATTTGATCGGCAACATCCTTACTCTTGGCCGACTATTGGTTACATGAGTGACTTAGAACGAGGATCAGTAACCGACCTTAAACAATTTTTCTCACGTTGGTATGGTCCTAATAATGCGATTTTGACTATAGGTGGTGATTTTGATGAGCAACAAACCCTTGAATGGGTTAATCAATATTTTTCAGATATAAAACAAGGTCCTGCGGTTAAAAATCTAGAGAAACCATTGATTAGTCTTGAAAATGATCGCTACTTATCTATGACAGATAATATCTCTCTTCCTCTTGTCTATATCAGTTTTCCTACTGTTTATGCCATGCATAAAGATGAGGCTCCCCTTGATGTACTCGCCAATATTTTAGGTAATGGGCCAACGTCTTTACTTTATAAAAATTTGGTTAAATCGGGTATTGCTGTACAAGCAGGAGCGGGTCATCCTTGTCGAGAGCTCTCGTGTCAAATGAACTTTTTTGCCTTACCCAATCCACAACAAGACACGTCATTGTCAAAAGTTGAGCAGGTTATTCGTCAAACGCTAACAGAATTTGAACAGCGTGGTGTTGTTGATGATGACTTATTGAAAACCAAAGTCAGTATTGAAACAGGCACTATATACAGTTTGCAAAGTGTTGCAGGTAAAGTGTCATCGTTAGCTGCTTTTGAAACCTTTACGGGCAATGCAAATTATACTAATAAAGAAATTACTCGATATAATAAGGTAACTAAAGCGGATGTGATGAGAGTGTATCAACAGTACATCAAAGGTAAAGGGGCTGCTATTTTATCCATTGTGCCTGAGGGCGTTGACAAAGCTGTTCAAACGGCGATGTTAGCTCAGGCTGACAATTTTGTTTTAGCTGATATTAGTAACCCTCCTGATGTTGCGCTTGACGATATAAAAATTGTTTATAACCATTCTAGTTTTGATCGTAGCCAACTTCCATCTGCTGGCCGAAGCCCTCAAATTGAAGTGCCTAAAATATGGCAAAAAACCTTTGCCAATGGGCTGGAAATAATTGCGACCCACAGTAAAGAAACGCCGACCATTAGCTTATTGTTGTCGCTAGAAGGGGGGCCGCTATTAGATCCCATTGAAAAAGCTGGCTTGGCCTCTTTAACCGCGGCATTAATGGAAGAAGGTACAACTAACTATTTAAAAGAAGAATTATCAAATGAATTAGCCAAACTAGGCAGTAACATCTCTGTAGGTTCCTCAGGTAGAAATACCTATATTCAATTAACCAGTTTAACTAAACACTTTGATGCAACGTTAACCTTAATGTTTGATGTAATGTTTAACCCTGCTTTTAACCAACAAGACTTTGACAGAGTAAAAAATCAATTACTGCAAGGTTTGGAACAAGCGAATAAAGATGCAAGTAGTTTATCTGCTCGTGCCTTTAAGCAAGTCTTATTTGGCATAAATAATCGTGTTGGTTTACCTGACAGCGGTACAATTAATACGGTATCTGCGATTGAACTTGAAGACGTTAAAAGTTTTTACCAGCGTTACTTCTCACCTAAACTTGCTAACCTTGTCGTCGTGGGAGATATTGATAAAAGTGAGTTGTTGGCAAAACTTGAAGTAATGAATCACTGGAAGGGCGACAGTTACACTATCCCAGATTATCTTGAATTCCCCAAACTTGATGCCAATAAAATTTTATTTATTGACCTGCCAAATGCCAGCCAAACAGTGATCAAATATACTCGAAGAGCAATGCCTTATGATGCTGTGGGTGATTATTTTAAATCCACACTGATGAATTATCCTATCGGTGGAGCCTTTAATAGTCGAATTAATCTAAATCTCCGTGAGGATAAAGGATACAGTTATGGCGCATCCAGTAGTTTCTCTGGCGGTAAGACATTAGGCTCTTTTACTGCTAATGCCAGTGTAAACAAAGCGCATACTAGCGATGCAATGTTGGAGATTATTAAAGAGTTAACTTTAGCTAAAGACAAGGGATTAACCCCTGATGAAGTGGCCTTTATGCGCCAAGCTATCTCTCAAAATGAAGCGTTAAGTTTTGAAACTCCCAGCCAAAAAAGTGCTTTTTTAAGGCAACTTCTACAGTTTGATTTACCTAAAGATTATGGCCAAAAACAAACTGAAATTATTAAGATCATCTCACTTAAGGAGTTAAATAATATCGCAAAAAAAGAATTTTCAAAACCGATGCAATGGATTATCGTTGGCGACGGTCAGTTAATCAAAGAACAATTAAAAGTACTAGAGTTAGATGTTGTCGACTATCAATTAGCAAACTAATTCATTGCCATTCAGTCAATGTTTAGCATTAAGCATTGAATTTTTATTTTTTACCCTCAAATAAGGAGTAACTATTTGAGGGATGTGTGTTCCAGGAGTTATTTTGACTTTATCTTTAAGTGATTATCTTTGTGCGTTAAACGAATCTTCAGATCTTGCTAAGGCAACTGAATTTGGCCGTGGTATAGAACGTGAAGCTTTGCGGGTTTTACCCGAAGGTGGCCTTTCACAAGAGCCACATCGATATGCTATTGGCTCAGCTTTAACACATCCGAACATAACTACAGATTATTCTGAAGCTTTATTGGAATTTATTACTCCGGTAACTAACGAGCCAGAGCAAGCTATTGCTCAGCTACAAGATATTCAAAAATTCACTATGTCAAAAATTGATGGTGAGTTGTTATGGCCTTTTAGCATGCCATGTTTTGTCAATGATGAAGATAAAATACAGCTTGCCTATTATGGTGAGTCAAACGTTGGCAAAATGAAAACGGTATACCGCCAAGGATTGAAAAACCGCTATGGCTCTATGATGCAGGTTATTTCGGGTATCCATTTTAATTTTTCTTTTTCCGATGACTTTTGGCGTTCAATTCAAAAAATAGCTAACAACAATGATGATTTTGAATCATTTAAATCTGATGGTTACTTTGCACTCATTAGAAACTATAAACGTTATTGTTGGTTGATCCCTTATTTGTATGGCAGTTCGCCAATACTTTGCGGTTCATTTTTACAAGGAACTTCAGCACTTAGTGGCCCAAACCAGTTACCTTTTAAAAAGTCTGACAATGGCTATACCTACTTAGAATATGCAACATCATTAAGAATGAGTGATTTAGGTTATACCAGTAATGCTCAATCTGAATTAGCTATTTGTTATAACGACCTTCCTGGTTATCTTGAGGGCGTGCAGCAAGCAATGAGTTTAAGTTCAGCTGATTTTGATAAAATTGGTATTAAAGTTGATGACCAGTATCAGCAATTAAATAGTAATGTTTTACAAATTGAAAATGAACTTTACGCACCAATCAGGCCTAAACGTGTAGCAAAGTCTGGTGAAAAACCTTCACAGGCATTAAAAAACCGTGGCGTTGAATATATCGAGGTACGAGCACTTGATGTAAATCCATTTGTTGATACTGGCATTAGTATTGATCAAGTTTACTTTTTAGATATATTTTTAACTTTTTGTGCACTAGCCCCTAGTCCTCTTTTTGATTGCGAAGGTCAAAGCGACAGTAGTACTAATATGGACGAGATGGTTGTTCGAGGGAGAGATCCTCAGTTACTACTTAATGATAATGGTATTGAAAAATCAGTTAAACAGTGGGGAAATGAATTATTCGAGCAATTTGGCGAAGTTGCAACTTTCCTTGATAACGCCAAGAATACTACTCGTTACAGCCAATCAGTAGAGAATGAAAAGGCGAAAGTTAACAATAGTGCCCTCACGCCATCTGCTCAACTACTCGATTTAGTGGTCAATCAAAATAAAGGCTTAACTACGTTAGCACTTGATTATGCAGCAACATACAGAGAGTCATTATTATCAAAACCGTATCAGGTTTTTGATGAGCAGTATTTTGAAGCAAGTGTTGAACAGTCTCATCAAAATCAAACCAACATTGAACAAGCTGACTCTGTGCCTTTTGATGAGTTTTTAACACAATACTTTAGTGAATAGTTAGCTTAGACTATTTAGCGGTAAGTAAAGTATTGGTCAGTATCTTAAATTTAATCAAAAAAAAGCGCGTTAGGGCAACGCGCCGTTAATAATGAAAGCAGTCCAGGGAGGTTTGCTTCCATATAGTCAGACTGGCACTGTTACAATTAGTTCAATTTTTGTTCGATATTTTTTATTTGTTATAAATTGCTTTTTAAGTTACTGAACTTAAGGTTTAAACTATGTTGTTGTATTTAGATTAATAAAAATAAAACAAAAAAAAGCGCGAATACTTGAAATCAAGTAACGCGCATAAAACATGAAACACTAAGGGAAATAAAAGCCTCTCATATAGTAAGAACAGTAATGAGTGGAATAGTTCACTTTTAATTAAATAAAAGTAAAAATAGCTGTAGATTTCAATTTATTACCATTTAAACTGCAATTCATTCACTAATTCTGGCACACTAAAGTTAGATTATTCACCATTAAGATCCTCTATTTTCATGCGATTTAAAAATCAGGCTATTGTCAGTTGTTTAGTTATTACCGCTTTGTCGGCTTGTGCGACACCTCCGCCAAAAAATCCCGAAAATATTTGTGAAATTTTTCGTGAACATCGTGATTGGTACTTTGCTGCTAAAGATGCCAAAGAGCGTTGGGGTGTACCCATTCACGTACCAATGAGTATGATGTATCAAGAAAGTTCTTTTCGGCACGATGCACAGCCTCCAAGAGATTATTTGTTAGGTTTTATACCTTGGGGTCGTGTCAGTAGCGCTTATGGTTACTCACAAGCTAAAACGATGACTTGGGAAGATTATATTAAAGAAACTGGAAACTCAGGTGCAGATCGTGATGACTTTGAAGATGCAATAGACTTTATGGCGTGGTTCATCTTTAAAACTCAAAAAATTAACAAAATCTCAAAATGGGATGCTTATAATCAGTATTTAAATTATCACGAGGGCTGGGGGGGCTTTAAGAAAAAAAGTTATAAAAAGAAACCTTGGTTGATAAAAGTTTCTCGTAAAGTGGACTCTCGAGCAAAGCGTTATAGTAGCCAGTTAAAAAGTTGTGAAGAAGAGTTGGGTCATGGTTGGTTTTGGCGATTGTTTTTTGGCTAACAAAGCCTAGCCCTTTGTTATCGCTATTTTTTAAAAAAGTTTTATCAGGTGTGAGTTTTTGGCTGATGTATACAATGGCAAGTTTTTCTGAAGTATCATAGCTACGCATAAAGCTTGCCAAAAATACACTTTTAATTAGAAAATAATCATCTGTTTATCTAGATAATCCTTCGTATAAACAATTAAAAAAAACTTCATTTTTTTGTTAAAAATTCATTGCAAATAACGAGTGCTGAATTTTAGTGGTCTTGCATTTGTTATCCACAGAAATTGTGGAAAGATCCTTTTCAACAATGACCTGTGAATAACTTTGTGGTTAACTATTTTTTACTAAGGGTAAGTAAGCAGGTACTATCAAAATAATAGCCCTGCAAGTTGATAGGTGACTAATCAATCTTCGTCTGGTGGTGATTGCAGACAAAATTCAGGCATAACTCTTACCATTTTGATCATGTTATCACCGACATCAATAATTTCTATTGGGTAACCTGCAATACGAACGCTAAGGTTGCTTTGTGGAATATCTTCTAAGTACTCGACAATCAAACCATTTAACGTTTTAGGACCATTGGAAGGTAATTTCCAAGACATTTCTTTATTAATATCTCGAATAGTAGCGCTGCCATCAACGAGGTAACTTCCGTCGGGTTGCAAATGTACTTCTTCACTAGGCGTTGGTGTCATTGTTGTTGTGAAGTCGCCAACGATTTCTTCTAAAATATCTTCTAAGGTTACTAGGCCTTGAATGTCACCATATTCATCAACAACTAGCCCTAGGCGCTCTTTTGCTGCTTGAAACTTTAATAGTTGTACATTAAGTGGTGTGCCTTCTGGGATAAAATAAAGCTCACGTACGGCTCGTAACAAAGTGGCTTTGGTAAATTGATTTTTTGATACTAATTTCAGCGCATCTTTTACATGAACATAACCAACCACATCATCAATATTATCACGGTAAAGTAATATTCTAGTATGGTTTGATTGTGTTAGTTGTTTTTGAATTTTTTTCCATTCGTCATTTACATCAATGCCAACTAACTCGCTGCGCGGGATCATGATATCTTCCACACTAACATTTTCAAGATCCAAAATACTCACTAACATTTTTTGGTCACGCTCTGGCAATAAAGCGCCGGCCTCATTAACAACCGTTCGTAACTCCTCACTGCTTAAGCCGTGTTGCTCTCGTTGTTCAGCGTTAATACCCATAAGCATCAAAATACCATTAGTAATCCAATTAACGGCAATAACCAAAGGGAATAATAACTTTAACAGAACCTTTAAAAGAATTGAGCTGGGAAAGGCTACTTTTTCAGGATGTAAGGCGGCTAGTGTTTTTGGGGTAACCTCTGCAAATATTAGAATCACAAACGTTAAAGCAATGGTGGCAATTAAGACTCCCATATCGCCAAATAAGCGCAAACCTATAATAGTCGCAATAGCTGATGCGGCGATATTAACCAAGTTGTTACCAATTAAAATCAAACCTATCAGTCTGTCTGGGCGTGCTAATAATTTAGCAACTCGTTTAGCACCTTTATGGTTTTGTTTTACAAGATGTCGTAATCGATAACGATTAAGTGACATTAGGCCTGTTTCTGAACCTGAAAAATAGGCAGAAATGAAAATGAGTAGGGCAAGTATGCCAAACAGCATTTCGGTAGATATGTTGTCCAAGAGGGGATCCTAAGTTGTTAAAATAAAGGCTAAAGCTTAAATATTAAGCGATAGGCTTCAGCCTAAACACTTTATACCTTAAAATGCTTACAAGAGAAACTCTTTTACGAATCGACTGCCAAAATATGACAAAGTTAATAACGATGTGGCAAAAACTGTGAGCAGTAAAACTTTGTGACCGCGCCAACCTTGCTTGAAATGTCCCCACATAATGATTAAGTAAACCATTAATGCCATCAGTGATAATACTGTTTTATGTGCTCTTTCTTTTGAAAGAAAATCATCAAGAAAAATAAAGCCACTCAATTCACTTAATAATAAACATAAAGTGCCAATGTTTAGAATTAAAAATAGCTGGTTTTCAACTTGCATCAAGGGCGGCAAATGGCTAACAGCAACCAAGTTTTTACTTTTCAACTTATAGTTAATATAAGCGACTTGAAACGCATACAAAGTTGCGATTACCAAAACACAGTAAGCGATCAGCGCTAAGATAATATGTGTGACTAAAAATAGTTTTTCACTGCTAAGGGGGATTTCAGCGATTGGTGGCATGAAGATCATTAATAACTGCCATAAACCAGCAAAACCATAGACTACAGGCAGTAGTAAATTAACTTTGTATTTTAACGCTGCGGCAGTTACCGACAAGGTAATAACTAAGCTAACTAATGAAATTACATTCGGCAAACTGAAATTGATATCGGCTTGGTGATTTAAATATTGTCCATTGTTTAAAGTATGGGCAATAATTGCTATACAACCTAAAGACAGTACTAACACTAAGTTAGGCCCTTTGGGATGAAACAATCTTGACACTAAAGCTATAGAGGCAAGCATATAACTAACAAATGCAACGCTAGAACCAATTACTAATAAATCCACAAAGTGCTCCGACACCAAAATTTAACCGCTTGATTCTAGCAGATTGCCAAAGCAACTCCATGATAAAAATCAAGTGTTAGTCAATTTACACCATTTTATTCAACTTTATTTAATTAACAGCGCTTAATTTATGAATATTTTTCTTAATGGTTTAATTGCTAGGACAACAATTAATAGAGCGCAAAATATATTAAACCAGTAGGGCAGGATTGCATGGCTATGCTGCATTTGTTCTGAAATATTAATGGCGTAATAGTTAAGGTAAAAATCGAGTAAACTGCCAAAAGCAATCGCGCAAACTGAAATTCCTAATAAATAATGAGCAAGCACTTTAGCGCCCATTTCATTTTTGATAACACCAAGGGTTGATATATTAGTTGCAGGCCCTGCCATCATAAATACTAAAGCCGTGCCCGGGGATAATCCTGCTAAAATAAAGCCTGCTGCAATAGGGGTAGATGCAGTGGCACATATATACATAGGGATAGAAATAACTATCATCATCAACATTGCCCCTAAGCCACTACCATAACTTAATAAAAATTCTGGTGGTAAAAATGTTTTCACTAAAGTAGCGAAAAGTAAGCCAATCGCTAGCCAGATAATTATATCGTCAATAAGTTGAGTCGCGGCGTATTTTACCCCTTGAAGTGTCTTTTTTAATGGGGAAGGTGCTACAGGGGCATTGGTTACCGCGTTACTCGAACAGCAACTTGTTTTTTCTGCTACCTCAACAACTTTTTGGCTAGATTTTTTACTACAGCAAGACTTTATTGGTTTATCGTTTATCGTTGGCTGTTTTATATCGTTACTGTTTTCACTCTCTTTTATTAAAGAAACTAATAAACCGGTAATTATTGCTGAAAATATTGCCGTTATTGGCCGGTAAATTGCCATGATAGGTCCTAACATCGCATACGATACTGATACTGAGTCAACACCTGTTTCGGGTGTAGCCACTAAAAATGCGGCTGTGGCTGGTTTTGAAGCACCACTTCTTCTTAATTCTGTTGCCACAGGTATAACGCCACATGAACAAAGTGGTAGCGGAGCACCAATGAGGGCTGCTTTAATTATACTTTTATAGCCACCACCTAAATGTTTACTTAAAATTTTGGTCGGCACCCAAGCCTTCATTAACCCTGCAATCAACAAACCTAGCAATAACCAAGGGCTGGCCTCTGCACTAAGCTCAATAAAGTTATTAATTAAATCTCTAATTACATCCATTAATATACTCATTTTAAAATACTTGAATCTATTGTTCCAGCGTAACAAATTCAAGGCTTATATAAAACATTCAGCTATTGGTTTTGTTGAAAATAAAGGCTGTTATTGGCAATATAAATTCTAATAAAACACTTTGTTGATATTTTATGCTTTCGCTTATTGTCACGGTGGTTATAATAGAGCTAATTTTTCCGTCAATTTTTTCTTTTAGAGTATTTCATGTTTGAGAACTTATCCGATCGTTTAACTAAAACGCTAAAGAATATTAGTGGCCGTGGCCGTTTAACCGAAGACAATATTAAAGATACCTTACGTGAAGTGCGTATGGCATTGCTTGAGGCTGATGTTGCCTTACCCGTTATTCGCGACTTTATTGGTAAAGTTAAAGAGCGCGCCGTAGGAACCGATGTTTCTAAAAGTTTAACCCCTGGGCAAGTCTTCGTTAAAATTGTGCAATCAGAACTTGAAAGAGCGATGGGTGAGCATAACGAGGGGCTTGATTTAAAAGCGACACCTCCAGCTATTATCTTAATGGCAGGTTTACAGGGGGCAGGTAAAACAACTACTGTTGCTAAACTTGGTAAGTACTTAACAGAGCGTGAGAAGAAAAAAGTGCTTGTGGTTAGTGTTGATGTTTACCGCCCGGCGGCAATTAAGCAACTACAAACCTTAGCTGAAGAAGTTAAGGTTGAGTTTTTTGACAGTCATATTGATCAAAAACCTTTAGATATAGCATTAGCAGCAATTGATTATGCGAAAAAGAAATTTTTTGATGTCTTGATTGTTGATACTGCCGGTCGTTTACATGTTGACGAAAACATGATGAACGAGATTAAAGAGCTTCATGCAGCAATAAACCCAGTAGAAACATTGTTTACTGTTGATGCAATGACAGGTCAAGATGCCGCGAATACTGCGAAAGCGTTTGGTGAAGCATTACCTTTAACAGGTATTATTTTAACCAAAACTGACGGTGATGCTCGAGGGGGGGCGGCATTATCAATTCGCCATATTACTGGCAAGCCAATTAAATTTATGGGTGTTGGTGAAAAAACGGATGCTCTAGAAGCTTTTCATCCCGATCGTATTGCTTCACGTATTCTTGGTATGGGTGATGTATTATCACTTATTGAAGAAGTAGAGCAAAAAGTCGACAAAAAGAAAGCAGCTAAACTTGCAGCTAAAGTAAAAGGCGGTAAAGGTTTTGATTTAGAAGATTTTCGTGACCAGCTTGTGCAAATGAAAAGTATGGGTGGCATGATGGGCATGATGAATAAATTGCCAGGCATGGCTAACATGTCAGATAAAATTAAAGATCAAATGGATGATAAAATTACTATTCAGATGGAAGCTATTATTAATTCAATGACCCCAGGTGAGCGTCAGCGACCTGATGTTATTAAGGGCTCAAGAAAACGTAGAATTGCAGCGGGTTCAGGAACTCAGATACAAGACGTTAATAAATTATTAAAACAGTTTGCGCAAATGCAAAAAATGATGAAAAAGATGTCAGGTAAAGGTGGCATGAAAAAAATGATGCGCAGTATGCAAGGCATGATGCCACCAGGTGGTGGAATGCCGCCAGGCGGCGGAATGTTTGGCCGTTAACTTAAAGAGAGTCTTTTAGTAACTATAAAAGCGCTTAGTGCGCTTTTTTTATTTATTAATATACTTGTGGAGGTCGGGGTAAAATCATTTATTCTGCAAGTCGTCGTAAATACCTGACATGCACGGATGTATAAATGCAGTGGAGGCACGGATGCCTGTCGGCTTAACTGTCGCATTCATGCGACAGATAATTGCGCCATAAACGGCTATACCCCTTGTATCATTTAGTAGCTGTATTGTGTATTTGCTTAAAAACTCGGAACGTGAAAATTTAAAGTCCTAAACTTTTCTCAAGTTTTTGATTTTCCCTTTCTATATGTCTAAAAAACTCTCTATTCTTTAATAATGAAGCGGCAGCTTCATCAATAATAATGACAGCATTAGCATGGAATTGTAATGCCGAAGCTGGACACTGAGCAGTAATATACCCTTGAACTGTATCAACAATCGCTTGAGCTTTATTCTCTCCAGTAGCAAGTAAAACTACTTGTTTTGCTTCCAATATAGTACCTATACCCATGGTAATAGATAAGTGAGGTTGGCTTTCATTCTCAGCAAAAAAACGGGCATTATCGTCAATTGTCTCTTGGGTTAAGGTTTTAACTCGGGTACGAGAGCCTAATGAAGATGAAGGCTCATTGAAGCCAATATGGCCATTACGGCCAATGCCTAGTAACTGAACGTCAATGCCACCACTGTTTTTAATCATTTGTTCATATTCTTCACAAGCATCTAAAGGATGTTTTGCATCTCCAGATGGTACAGCTGTATTTTTTTTATTAATATCAATATGCTTAAAAAGCTTCTCATTCATAAAGTGGCGATAACTTTGAGGGTGATCGCCTGATATGCCGAGATATTCATCTAAGTTAAAACTTTTGACTTGGCTAAATGATAGTTGGTTGCTTTGATATTTTTTAATCAGCTCATTATATAAGGCAACAGGGGTAGACCCTGTTGCTAAGCCTAAAACAGAACTAGGCTTTTTTTGTATTTGTTTAACAAAAATAGCAGCACCATATTTTGCTACCGCCTCAGCATCTTCAAGTATGACAACTTTCATTGAGATAATTTCCCGTAAATTTGATGATAACTAGCAACTTAGGCTGTTGTCAGTTTTTGATTTAGCTGCTTTATAGGTATTATATAAGCAATGAGAATTAAGATAACATATAAATGACAGCGTTGTCATTGATAAATAATCATCATTTAGTTTTATTGTTTTATGCATTAGTGCCCGACAATAACTCTATACTGACGCTGCCGGCTAAATATTCTGAAAAAGGATTTACATCTTAAGGCAAGGTAATACTTGCTATTAATCGTCAAAAGCGTAGAATACGCGAGCTTTTCTGTCACTGTGGTGACGGAAGTGTCTGGAAAATCCGTTTAACAATTAATTATATAGAGGACGATATGGTTACCATTCGTTTAGCTCGTGGCGGCGCAAAAAAGCGTCCATTCTATCAGGTTGTTGTTGCAGATAGCCGTAACTCTCGCGATGGTCGTTTCATCGAAAGAGTTGGTTTCTTCAACCCAACAGCACAAGGTCAAGCAGAGAAATTACGCTTAGACTTAGACCGTATCAACCATTGGGTTGGTCAGGGTGCGACAGTATCTGATCGTGTGGCTAAGTTAGTTAAAGATGCTCAAGTAGCAGCTTAATAACTTAGTAGTTGTAGAAGGAGTATTTAGTGAGCGAAGAAAATAAAATCATCCTAGGCAAAATAGGCGCTGTTTATGGAGTCAAAGGCTGGTTGAAGGTTCATTCATTTACTGATGAAACTGAAGCAATATTAGACTATTTCCCTTGGTCTTTAAAATTAGGGAATAAAGTTCAATCAGTAGAAATTACCGATTGGCGTAAACATAACAAAGGTTTAATTGTTAAAGCTGCTGGTTTAGATGATCGAGACGTTGCGCAAGCATTGGTTGGTTCAGAAATACTAGTTAGTGAAGCCGTACTACCTAAACTACCCGAAGGGGAGTTTTATTGGCGCGACTTAATTGGCATGAACGTTGTTACTACCAATGGTTACGACCTAGGTACTGTTTCCGACATGATGGAAACAGGCGCTAACGATATACTGGTTGTTAAAGCTAACCCGAATGATGGTTTTAGTAAAAAAGAGCGGTTAATCCCTTATCTTTTTGAACAAGTTATTATTTCGGTAGATGCAAACACTAAACAAATTTGTGTTGACTGGGACCCAGGATTTTAATTCGTGACTAGCGTCGATTCTTCTAATAAGAAGAGCAAACTTTGGATTGGGGTGATAAGCCTATTTCCTGAAATGTTTGATGCTATTACCGAATATGGGGTGACAGGCCGAGCGATCCGTAATGGGTTAATTGAGTTTCATAAGTGGAACCCAAGAGACTTTACCCATGATCGACATCGAACCGTTGATGACCGTCCTTATGGTGGTGGTCCGGGGATGTTGATGATGGTACAACCGTTACGAGATGCAATTGCACAGGCGCGTAAAGCTGCTGATGCTGATGCTTCTCTTAATGGTGGTGGGAAAGCGAAGGTCATATATTTGTCTCCTCAGGGACGAAAGTTGGACCAAGCTGGTGTACGTGAATTAGCACAACATGATCGACTAGTATTTATTGCTGGAAGATATGAAGGCATTGACGAACGACTAATCGAGTCAGATATTGACGAAGAATGGTCAGTTGGTGATTACGTTTTAAGTGGTGGGGAACTGCCAGCAATGAATGTAATTGATGCTGTAGCGCGATTTGTGCCAGGTGTATTAGGACATAAACAATCTGCTGAAGAAGACTCGTTTTCTAACGGTTTATTGGATTGTCCACATTACACTAGGCCAGAAGTATTTGAAGTTTCTTCGAAAGAAGAGAAATCAGTACCTAAAGTGCTACTCAGTGGTAATCATGAACACATAAGGCAATGGCGTCAATTTAAGTCTTTAGAAAGAACATGGACTAGACGGCCCGAATTATTAACTAACCTAGCTCTGACTGCGGAGCAGGAAGAAATGCTTAATACCATCAAAAGTGGTAAAAAGCACAAACTTGCTGATGCCAGTGAACACTAGGAAGAAGGTATTATGAGTAAAATTATTGATATGCTCAATAACGAGCAATTAAAGAGTGACTTACCAGATTTCGCCCCAGGTGATACGGTAGTTGTTCAAGTTAAAGTAGTTGAAGGCGAGAAAGAACGTTTACAAGCGTTTGAAGGCGTTATCATTGCTATAAAAAACCGTGGCATACATTCAGCTTTCACTGTTCGTAAAATTTCGAACGGTGTAGGTGTTGAGCGTGTATTCCAGACACATTCTCCAATCGTTGACTCAATTGTAGTCAAACGTCGCGGTGATGTTCGTCAAGCTAAACTTTATTACTTGCGTGAGCTATCTGGCCGTAAAGCACGTATTAAAGAGAAATTGGAAAAAAGATAAGTTATCTTTAGTCAGTTTTGTTTAATGCAAGACGTATAAAAAAGCCTGAATAAGTAATTATTCAGGCTTTTTTGATTTTATCAGTTAACTAAAATGCAAATAGAGTTATCTCTGGCGTGTGGAATTCAAACGTCTTAGCTAATTAATTTTTTATTCTTCTCTATATTCTATCGAATGTCACAAAACTGTCATACAACTGTCTTATAATTTTCACTGTTATTATTATTTATCATAAAAGGGCTTTTGCGTGGCACTAGCAACTAAATCAGCAGGCATACGACAGCTTAAAAATTCCTTAGCACAGTGGTTAATTACCCTGGGTGGTATTGGTGTATTATTTACTTTAATACTTATTTTTATGTACTTATTATATGTTATCAAACCTATTTTTGATTCAGCTACCGTAGAACCCCTTGCCAATATTAGCATAGAATCTTCAAGTCCTATTTTGGTAACAGGTGTTGATGAGCTAAAAGAGTTGGCTTACATCATTAATGAACAAGGCGTTATTGATTTTTATCAGTTAAAAGATAATAAGGCGTTTATTGGCAGTGAAGAACATCAGGCTGTTGGTAATAATTTATTGTCAATAGAGTTATTAGCTGCGAATGAAACTTTAAAACAACTCATCAGCTCAGGTGTCGATCATCAATTGTTATTAACTGAACAAGGTTATGTTCATTTAATACGCCCAACCTTTACCGCAAGTTATCAAGATGATTTACGGGAAATTATTCCTCATGTTATTTATCCCTTAGGTGAAGATGTTCTTGTTGTTGATGAGCAAGAGCAAATGATTGAAAAACTCGCTTTTATGAAGAATGACGAACAAGCGATGTTTGTTGGCTTTACTCAAGATGGCCGATTAATAAAAACGACTTTAGTTGCCGAAGATGACTTTAGTTATGACGCTGAATATGAAGCAATTTACCAAGAAATAAACTTCTCGGCGGCAGATGTTGATGACATTTTAATTACTCCTGATATGGATATGGCATTTGTTCGTAGCGGTAATCAAGTATCGGTTTTTAGTTTAGATGATGAGTACAGTGTTGATCTGAAAGATAAAATAATACCTAACTTAGCCAATGATGAGATTATTACCTCAATGGCTTTGCTCTCAGGAGGCTCTTCCTTACTTATTGGCACCAGTGGTGGGGAGGTGAGTCAATGGTTTGAAATTTCAACGGTTAATGGCAGAGTGTTTAAGCAAGTACGTACTTTTTCTGCCAGTTCATCTGAAGCTATTAGTCAAATTTATACCGAACAATTTAGGAAAAGCTTTTATACCATAACCCCGTCAGGTGAAATGGGACTATTCTATACCACCAGTCATGCGGATTTATGGCGTGGGCAATTAATTGATTCGCGTCCTAGTACCATGGCTATTGCACCTCGTGCTGATGGTTTAATTTTAATCTCTCCTGTTCAAAGTACAGTGAACAACAATACCTTTAACCTGTTGTTATTTGCTGTTGAAAATGAGCATCCAGAAGTTACCTGGCAAGCGTTATGGCAAGAGGTTTGGTATGAAGGTTATCCTGAGCCAGATTATATTTGGCAATCAACCTCTGGTACTGATGATTTTGAAGGTAAATTTTCTCTTGTGCCTATTACCTTTGGTACCATGAAAGCGGCTTTTTACGCTATGTTATTTGCGGTGCCTATTGCGCTTACAGCAGCTATCTATACTGCTTATTTTATGACGCCGGGTTTACGTAAAAAAGTAAAACCAACCATTGAGATGATGGAAGCTTTACCTACCGTTATTTTAGGTTTTTTAGCTGGGCTTTGGTTAGCTCCTATTATTGAGAATTACTTACCTGCTATTGGGCTCTTACTGATTTTTTTACCGCTCTCTACGCTGCTTACAGCTTTGGCTTGGCATAACTTACCCAAAGAGTGGAAAAATAAGATCCCAGAAACTTGGGCACCAATACTGTTGATTCCGGTGATGATATTAGCTGCATATAGCGCATTTTCTTTATCGCCAATACTTGAAAGCTATTTTTTTGGTGGTGACGTCAGACAGTTTATTACTAATGATATAGGTATTAGTTTTGATCAAAGAAATGCCTTAGTGGTTGGGATCGCTATGGGATTTGCGGTTATTCCAACGATATTCTCGATGGCAGAAGATGCCATCTTTAGTGTGCCTGGGCATTTAACGAGTGGTTCATTGGCTTTAGGCGCTACCCAATGGCAAACCTTAGTTAAAGTTATTTTATTGACCGCAAGTCCTGGGATTTTTTCTGCGGTAATGATGGGCTTAGGTCGCGCAGTGGGTGAAACCATGATTGTATTAATGGCGACGGGTAATACGCCAATACTTGATTGGAGTATCTTTCAAGGGATGCGTACTTTAGCGGCTAATATTGCCGTGGAAATGCCAGAGTCAGAAGTAGGTAGTTCACATTACCGTATTTTGTTTTTAGCCGCATTTGTATTGTTTGTTTTCACCTTTATTTTTAATACTGTTGCTGAATTTATTCGTCAGCATCTACGAGCTAAATATAGCTCTATGTAGCTAATTAATAAAATAGCGAATATAAATTAGTCATTCCGGTTGTCTTTTAAGCCGGAATCTATGTGAATCAAAATGAGGCCCTGAATGATATATCTCAGGGGCATCATAAAATAATAGATTAGTAAGAGATAATTTTATGAATAGTTGGTTTAAATCTGGTTCTCCGTGGGTGTGGTTATCTGCCGGTGGGGTAAGTATCAGTTTGATTTCAGTATTAGGTTTGTTGTGGTTAATTGCTTCACGTGGTCTGTCATACTTTTGGCCTGCACAAATTGTGCAATTCGAAATGTTAGATGAGCATGGTGTGAAGTCGGTAGTGATTGGTGAAATTTATGATCGTGAGAGTATTCCTACTGAGCAATTAGCGCATACCACTATTAAATTAGACCCAAATCAAGAAACTGTAGAGCGTTTATTAATTAAAACCGGTAACCGTGAATTGGTGAGTTTGGATTTTCGTTGGTTATTGGTGCCACAAATTATCAAACAATCAACACCTGAAAATTTAGTGGTGATAGAACGTCGCACAAATGGTAACTTTTATGGTGTTATAGAAACCTTAAAACTTGACGGTGAGGTAGTTGAATTATCGCAATTAACAGTATTACTTGAACGTGTTGAATACTTTCAAGAACAAATTGATGACTTACAAAAAGCTGATATTGGCGCAATTAACTATCAATTAGAACGCTTACGCTTAAAAGAACGCAAACATTTACTTGATGATACCTTAAAAGCTCAATATACTCAGTTAGAAAAAAAGTTAATGGCCTTGCGTCATGAAATAGCTAGAGACCAATTAACCGTTAGAGCCATGGACGGGCAAGTGGTTACCATAAACTTTGAAGATGTATTGGCCGTTACTTTTAATAATCAACTGTCTACCTTTGACAAGGTCGGTTTGTTCTTTAGTCAAATTGGCGGTTTTATTGTTGATGATCCCCGAGAAGCAAATACTGAGGGTGGCGTTTTTCCTGCAATTTTTGGTACGGTGTTAATGGTGTTATTAATGACAGTTATTGTGTCACCTTTTGGTGTTATTGCTGCCATATATTTACATGAGTATGCGGGTAATAATGCGCTAACTAAATTATTGCGTATTTCAGTGATTAATTTAGCCGGTGTACCATCTATTGTCTATGGGGTTTTTGGTTTAGGCTTTTTTGTTTATATGGTAGGTGGCAGTTTAGATCAGCTCTTTTATTCAGAAACCCTACCCAGTCCCACCTTTGGTACTCCTGGGGTAATGTGGTCAGCTATCACTTTAGCTATATTAACGCTACCTGTTGTAATTGTATCAACCGAAGAAGGTTTATCGCGTATACCATCAGCAATGCGTCATGGTAGTTTGGCACTTGGGGCGACAAAAGCAGAAACTTTATGGCGTATTATTTTGCCTATTGCTAGCCCTGCAATTATGACCGGAATCATATTGGCCATAGCAAGGGCTGCTGGTGAAGTTGCGCCATTGATGTTAGTTGGTGTTGTTAAAATGGCGCCTAACTTACCCTTAGATGGTAATTTTCCTTTCCTACATTTAGATCGTAAGTTTATGCATTTAGGTTTTCATATCTATGATGTTGGTTTTCAAAGTCCTAATGTAGAGGCGGCAAGACCACTGGTTTATGCCACAGCATTTTTATTGATTACCATTATTGTTGCCTTAAACATGACCGCGGTTTCGATACGAAACAAATTACGTGAGAAATATAAGATGTTAGAACACTAAAATAAAACTAAAAGATATGCCGTTCAAAGTGTTAAACAGCGAGTTTAAAGTTAAAAAATAACTTTACTAATACGAGTTAAAATAAGAGTTAAATATGATTACAGTTACTCCTAATGCGTTATCAGATAGTCCTAATAAGATGGATCTAACTAACATACCACCAGAACAAATTGCTTTGGATATTAAAGGCTTGAACCTTTATTACGCGGATAAACAAGCATTACATGATATTACCATGTCAATTCCTAAAGGGCAGGTTACTGCTTTTATTGGTCCAAGTGGCTGTGGCAAGTCGACCTTATTACGGTGTATTAACCGTATGAATGATTTGGTTGATATTTGTAAAGTCACCGGCGAGATAAACCTTCATGGTGAAAATATTTATGGTAGTCAAATTGATGTTGCAGCACTTAGACGTAAAGTAGGCATGGTATTTCAGCGTCCGAATCCATTTCCTAAGTCTATTTATGAAAATGTTGTTTATGGTGTGCGTATTGCGGGTGAAAAAAACCGTCGCAATCTTGATGATATTGTAGAAAAGTCATTAAGAAGCGCTGCTTTGTGGAATGAAGTGAAGGATAGACTACACGAAAGTGCTTTAGGCTTGTCTGGTGGTCAACAGCAACGGTTAGTGATTGCTCGGGCGATTGCCATTGAACCAGAAGTATTGTTACTTGATGAACCAACCTCAGCCCTAGATCCTATTTCAACGTTAACTATTGAAGAATTGATCAACGACCTTAAAAAACAATTTACCGTAGTTATAGTGACGCACAACATGCAACAAGCGGCACGAGTTTCAGATCAAACAGCTTTTATGTATATGGGGGAGTTAATTGAATATAGCGATACCAATACCTTATTTACCACTCCTTTGAAGAAGAAAACAGAAGATTATATTACTGGTCGTTATGGCTAAAATTAATAAGAGATCAGGATAACCATTATGAATAGTTTAAATTTAGGCCGTCATATTTCTGGCCAATTTAATGAAGATTTAGAAAGGGTGCTCAATTTAGTGATGCAAATGGGCGGTTTAGTAGAAAAGCAACTCAGTGATGCCTTAACTGCGGTGGTTGAGTCAGATCAAGAAATGGCAAAAGCCGTTTTATCTAACGATTATCAAATTAATGCCTTAGAAGTTAATATTGATGATGAATGTACTCGTATCATCGCTAAACGACAACCTGCCGCTGGCGATTTGCGATTAATCATGGCCATTGTTAAAACTATTGCAGATCTTGAACGAATTGGAGATGAAGCTGAAAAAATAGCGAGGGTTGCTTTGGAAGACTTCTCTTCACGTCAAAAAGATCTATTGACCAATTTGGACAATTTAGGTCGTCGCGTATTAGAATTTTTGCAACTTTCTCTAGATGCTTTTGCCCGTATGGATGTAGAAACGGCAATAAAAATTCATTCAAGCGATGAAAAAATAGACCGTGAATATGAAGCGTTAATGCGTCAGTTAATGACTTACATGATGGAAGACCCTCGTTCAATCCCTCAAATTATGAGTGTTATTTGGTCTGCTCGTGCTTTAGAGCGTATTGGTGATCGTAGTCAAAATATTTGTGAGTACGTTATTTATTTCGTTAAAGGAAAAGTCGTGCGACACATGACTTTAGAGGATATGAAAAACTTATAAATTTACTACATTTGTTGGTTAAATAAAAAACAGCTTGGCAGGGATGAAAAGATGGTTATACTTCAATAAAAAAGTTAGCCATCTTTTTGGCTAGAATATATATACCTAATAGAGTTGGGCATATAAATAAACGGACTTAATAACTGCTTCGGATATGATCAAAGGGCTTGAAAATACATTCAAATGCTTTATTATCCGCGACGAATAACAATAAAGAGATTTCGTTCTCCCTGGAAACAAAATTATGGCTAGAAATTCCATATTAGGTGTATTTGCAAAATCGCCTATAAAACCATTAGAAAAACATATTCGATTAGTCGCTAAATGTGCTAATCAACTTATCCCATTTTTTGCTGCTTGTGCTGATAACGATTGGCCTACCGCAACAAAAGTTCGTCGGAAATTATCAAAGCTTGAACAAGATGCTGATACCCTAAAACGTCAATTACGTTTAGAGTTGCCAGGCGGTTTGTTTATGCCTGTTGATCGTGCGGATTTATTAGAGCTTTTAACACAACAGGATAAAATTGCTAACCGTGCCAAAGATATCGCAGGTCGAGTATTAGGTCGTCAGTTAGAGATCCCTGAGAGCTTGCATGAGCAATTTATCGTTTATTTATCTCGTTGTCTTGACGCTATTGAAAAAGCGGCAGATGCGATTAATGAATTAGATGATTTATTAGAAACTGGCTTCAGAGGCCGTGAAGTAGAGTTAGTTGAGAAAATGATAAATCAACTGGATGAAATCGAAGATGATACTGACGGTATGCAAATTAAACTTCGTAAAGAATTATTGTCCATTGAAGATGGTTTAAAGCCTGTAGATGTGATGTTTTTATATCAAATTATTGACTGGGTAGGCGATCTTGCCGACTTAGCTGAACGTGTTGGTGCGCGTTTAGAAATTTTATTAGCTAGAAAATAGGGGCTTACTGATGGATATTATACTCTCAAGTGGCTCTACTTTAGTTATTATTGCTGCTGTTGTTGGATTTTTTATGGCGTGGGGCATTGGTGCAAACGATGTTGCAAATGCTATGGGTACTTCGGTTGGTTCAAAAGCACTAACCATTAAACAAGCAATTATTATTGCTATGGTCTTTGAGTTTGCCGGCGCTTACTTAGCCGGTGGTGAAGTTACCTCAACTATTCGTAAAGGAATTATTGATGCTAATTTCTTTGTTGATACACCTGAACTGTTAGTTTTCGGTATGATTTCAGCACTCTTTGCCGCGGCAACTTGGTTACTGATCGCTTCTGCTTTAGGTTGGCCAGTATCAACCACTCACTCTATTGTTGGTGCTATAGTTGGCTTTGCCGCTATGGGGGTTAGTGTTGATGCAGTTACATGGAGCAAAGTAGGTGGCATAGTAGGTAGTTGGATTATTACCCCTGTTATTTCTGGTGTTATTGCTTTTCTTATTTTTAATAGTGCTCAAAAACTTATTTTTGATACCGATAAACCATTACAACAAGCTAAGCGCTGGGTACCACTTTACATGTTCCTTGCTGGTTTTGTTTTGGCTTTAGTGACTATTAAAAAAGGTTTGAAACATCTAGATTTACATATTGAATCTCCTGATGATTTCATCTATGCCACTATAACGGCGATTATTGTAGCGATTATCGGTAAGGTTTTTATCAATCGTTTGAAATTTGATGAAACTGCGGCTAAATCAACTCATTATGCAAATGTTGAAAAAGTATTCGCGATACTTATGATAGTTACAGCTTGTTGTATGGCGTTTGCTCATGGTTCAAACGATGTTGCTAATGCTATTGGCCCATTGGCGGCTGTTGCTAGTATTGTTGATAATGGTGGTCAAATTTCAGCTGAATCAGCTATTGCTTGGTGGATATTGCCATTGGGTGGTTTTGGTATCGTGGCAGGTCTTGCTCTATTCGGTCATAAGGTTATCGCTACTATTGGTCAAGGCATCACGCATTTAACACCAAGTCGAGGATTTGCTGCTGAACTTGCTGCTGCTTCTACCGTCGTAATCGCTTCGGGTATTGGCTTGCCTATTTCAACAACTCAAACTCTAGTTGGAGCCGTATTAGGTGTAGGAATGGCGCGTGGTATTGCGGCAATCAACTTAAGTGTTGTTAGAAACATCGTTGTTTCTTGGGTTATTACTTTACCTATAGGTGCTGGTCTTTCGATTCTATTCTTCTGGATGATGAAAGCTATTTTTCTATAGGTTTTAAATAGCGCGGGTAGTACTTTATCAGCGCTAGTTTATTGTCGTTCTATCACAACCATGTGACACGACATATTTACTTTGTAATCGTCGTTCAATTACATCCATGTGATCACGACATATTTACTTTGTAATCGTCGTTCAATCACATCCATGTGATCACGACATATTTACCTCGTAATCGTCATTCAATCACATCCATGTGATCATGACATATTTACCTCCATGTAAATAAAAAGCAGCTAGTTTAACTAGCTGCTTTTTTATTGTTTTAATTTAATGCTTTAATTTATTGTTAACGATTAGTCTCTAGCGGTAACTTCTAATAAATGATAACCAAATTGAGTTTTCACTGGACCTTGCACGGTATTTAAATCGGCTGAGAAAACTACTTTATCAAATTCAGGGACCATTTGGCCGGGACCAAATGAGCCTAGATCACCACCTTGTGCTTTTGAAGGACAGTTTGAGTGCTCTTTAGCAATATCGGCGAAATCTGCACCGGCTTCAATTTGAGCTTTTAATGCTAAACATTGTTCTTCGGTATCAACTAACAGGTGACGTGCGCTGGCTTGAGCCATAATAGATTTCCTAAATAATATAATAAAGAGGCACTCTAGCGTATTTTTTTCATTTTTGAAAGTGCGGATCAGTCAGGTAAAACGTATTGTAAATAGTTATACTCGATTAATATGTTTATATTGATGAGAATAGTTAATGACACTGCCAAATTTAAAGCATTTACAATATTTATTGGCTCTGCATAAGCAGCGGCATTTTCATCGTGCTGCCCAGGCTTGTTTTGTCAGTCAATCAACACTTAGTAGCGCCATTATAAAACTTGAAGAGCAGCTTGATTGCCAGCTAATTGAAAGAAACCACAAAACCTTCATCTTTACGCCTCAAGGCGAGACTATTGTAAAGTTGGCAAAGCAGCTATTAGTATCAGCCACTGAAATGGTGGATTTTGCTAAGCAACAAGGAAAACCTAATGCCGGCAGTATACGAATCGGTTGTATACCAACAATAGCCCCATTTTTATTGACAGATTTAGTTAAATCTTGTCAGAAAAACTTGCCTGAACTTGAACTCTATTTAAAAGAAGATACCACTGAAAATTTGATTTCTCAGCTAGCTCAAGGAGAAGTTGATACAGTTATTCTTGCTTTTCCAATACCAGCACATGGTTTTAATAGTTGTGTTTTAGGTAAGGATAATTTTTATATCGCTGGTGAAAAAGAGCTTGTTGATAGCATTAGTTCAAATGCTCAGCAAAGTACTTTGAATTATCAGCAATTACCACCACAGAGTATATTTTTGCTTTCCCAAGATCATTGCCTTAGTGAGCATGCAGTATCTGCATGTCAGTTGTCTGATCAAAGTCTAATCAACCCTTTTTCTGCAACGAGTCTATCGACATTAGTACAAATGACCGCTTATCACAAAGGGGTTACCTTTTTACCCAAAATGGCAGTGGATCAAGGGTTAGGCAGTAGAGAAGGGTTGTCTATTAACAAACTCAGTGATAACTTTTATCGGGAAATTGGTATGTTATGGCGACCAACCAGCATGAAAAAACAAACCTTTAGACAATTAGCCGGCATTGTAGAGCTGTTATTAAAGTGATTATATTTCAAGCTAAATTAAATTAGTTTAATCTTTATTATTTAATTTCAAACTATTTGTCTCTAACACTCTACATTAATAGTAACGAAGAAGTTAGCAAGGTTAGAACAATAAAAATGACTAACAATAAAAGGGGATTTTGTGTTTGAACGCAGCGATGAAACGCTAATTAAACAAGCGCTAAAAGGTAAGAAATCAGCTTGGGTGACGTTGGTAAAACGTTATGAAAAAAACTTATATAACTATTGTCTACGCATGGTAAGTAACCCTGATGATGCCTTAGATTTAATGCAAGATATTTTTATTGCAGTCTTTAGAGGCTTAGCTAATTTTAGAGGCGATAGTCCTTTTAAGGGCTGGTTATTTAGAATTGCGCATTACCGTTGTATTGAGTATTACCGACGTAAAAAACCGATGCAATCACTTGATGATGTGCCAGAGCAAGAAGGTGAAAGTAGCGAAGTTTGTCCTGAGCACCAGTTTCATTCAAGTCAACAAAATACTGCATTACATAAAGCGATGAAGGTTTTACCGGTTAATCAAAAGTTAGTGGTTGAATTGAAATTTTTTCAACAATGTACCTTTGATGATATTTCTCAACAATTAGGAATATCCACTAATACGGCTAAATCACGCTTATATAGTGCACTAGATAAGTTAAGAGACCAATTGGAGGTTAGTTATGTCTGAACGCAACAAATTTAATGATGAAAAAGAATTTATTAACTGGCTTGAAGGGCAAACAACAGAAGCGGAGGTAACAGATGAGTTATGGCAGCAAAGAGTAAATGTCGCCTCTAGTGTTGCTCACCAAGCTGAGATAGAGCAGCAAAAAAATGTACCTAACTGGAATCGCGAAGCTGCATTTAGCTCTGATCATCAACCCTGGTGGCAATGGCGAGCATTACCCGCAATGTCGATGGCTTTCTCTGTATTAGCAATAGCTTTAGTACTATTTAAGGTTGAGCTGGTGATTCAACCTGAAGGTCTGATGCTAAGTTTTGCTGGTGGGGGAAATGCCAAGCAGGAAGCTACAGTATCGGCATTAGTTGATTTGAAATTGAGAGAGTTTGCTGCCGAGCAACAAGTTATGTTGGCCAACTATGCCACCGATTTTACCGCGAATCAGCAAGATAGCAACTTACAACTGGCAACCTATGTCATTGGCGCTGCTCGACAAGAGCGAAAAGAGGACATGAGTGATTTTATTAATTATTTCAACGAACAACGTAAAGATGAAAGCTTTAATCAAAAGATAAAGTACCAGCAACTTGAACGAAAAATTAACCGTTCATCGTACCAAAATTCAATTAAACCAAAACTGTTGAATAACACTGATGAGTTTAGTTACCAAATAGAACCAGCAAATTTTACCACTGAGGAATAGAAGATGAGAAAATTACCATTAGCACTATCAACAATAAGTTGTGCCTTGATAGCCTTAGGGGTTAATGCGGCAGAAGATATTAATAAAGATATGATGAATATGCATAAGCAGCTGAATATCATGAGCAATATTATAACGTCTGCTACCTCCAATGGAAGTAGCGACAGTAAAGCTGAGGTTAATAATGTCAGTAATCTGTATTTATATGGCCAAGGTGTGGTATTTACTATTAGTACTAATTCATTCTCAAACCGGTGGGGGAATTTTGGCTTCAACTTTTCTATGCCTCCTTTACCACCGATAGCGCCATTAGCACCGGTATCTAAAATGCCACCAAGAGATCGTAACCAATTTGAGCGAAATCTTGAAGAGACCGTTGAAAATGCAATGGCATTAGCTTCATCAAAATATGAATTTGCCATGGAACATGCAAATGAAGATCGTGAAAGGTATAGGGATTTGCGAGATGAACAACGTGAATTGAAATATGAACAAAGAGAACTTGAACGGTTAGCTAGAGATTTACAGTATCAATCAAGTCGTGCCGATGCCGAGGCTAAAAAAGAGTTAGAGGTCGAATTAAAATCTCTTGAAAATAAAAAAATGCAGTTTGAAAAAGATAAACAAAATATTGAAAAACAAGTGGCTAGAGTAAGAGCTGAACAGCAAAAACAAATTGCGACTCAAGAGAAGCAACGAGTGACTTATTATCAACATTTAACAACCTCATTGGCTGAAACTTTATGCTTATATGGCAATGGTTTAAAGGCCTTGCCAAAAGATGAGCGTGTCAGTCTAATTTTAAAATCAGGTGGTGATAAAGAAGGGCGTCGTTATAAAGATCAAATTTATGTTTTTAATAAAAAAGATATAAGTGCATGTTCAGCGGATAAAATTAATGTAGAAAAGTTATTAGCTAAAGCTAAAAAATATCAATTTTAAAAGTGCAACCAGTAAGTTAGTTATTACCTTAGAATAGACTCTCAGACTTAGTATAAGCTAAGTCTGAGTTTTTCAAATGCTTCAAAGTATTAATCGTTAATGTTGTCACTATAAAAGGATGTTGTTTTTAATAAACTCGTATTGTTATCTAGATTGATTATATTGAAACTAATATCATTTCTATTTTTAGCTGGCGGTTGATCAACCATGACAACAAGTGAAGAGGTTTGTAGTTCTCCTGGCTGTATTGTTATTATTGAATGACCAATGATTCTTGCGTCAACTAAGCCATTAACCTGAATTTGATAAGAGCTTGTTTGATTACTCTTATTTCTAATTTTTAATATAAAGGTATTTTCAATTTCCCCTTTGTGATTTACTCGGTAAAGTGCCTGCCTATCTCTAATAATACTTACCTCATAACTTTGCCAAGAGTTTAGCCAAATAAACATCATAAAAATTGTGATAGCAACAAATATCCCGTAGCCAAGATGACGCTGCCAGCCCTGTTTTTCTTGATTTTCAGCAGCAAAGGAGATCAGGCCTTTTTGATAATTAAATTTATCCATGGTCATATCGCAGGCATCGATACATAAGCCACAATTTATACATTCGTATTGCAAACCATTTCTAATATCAATGCCAACAGGACAAACTTGAACACATAAATTGCAATCAACACAATCGCCCATTTCAGTACTTTTTACTTGTGATAACTTTCTTTTACCTCGGTTTTCTCCTCGGGTTTGATCGTAGCTAACCAACTTTGTTGATTGATCAAACATTGCTGACTGAATTCTGGAATAAGGGCACATATGCTGACACATTTTTTCTCTTATCCAACCTGCATTTATGTACGTGCAAACAGCAAAGAATACCACCCAAGAAACGACTAATGTTGAAGATTGAAAAGTAAAAAATGGCAGGTAAAGTTGCTCAACTGTAACAAAATATGAAATAAATACTAACGATGTAAAAAGTGAGATAGCACTCCAAATTAAATGTTTAGTTAACTTTTTAATAACTTTTTGTCGACTCAATGACTGTATATCTAAGGACTTACTTTGGTTGTGAGTACCTTCAACCCTACGTTCAACCCAATTAAATATTAACATCCAAATGGTTTGCGGACAGGTAAATCCACACCAAATACGACCAAAAAATTGGGTGACATAAAATAGTAGAAAAGCGGCTAGAATAAAGCCTAAACTGACGATATATAAGTCTTGTGGATAAAGCGTAAAGGAAAAAATGTGCAATTTTTGTTGTTGTAAATCGAAAAATACAGCTTGCATTCCCTTATATTGAATAAAGGGGATAAATACAAAAATAGCCATAAGAACAATACTTAGGCTGCGTCTTATTTTTTGAAATAGTCCTTTTTGTTCTCGAAGGTAAATCTTCTCATTAACAGGGGTTTTAAAAATTAGGTTTTCTTTTGATAAGTGCGATTTGCTCACTTGGTTACTCCGTTTTTTGTTTTTACCGAGCCAAGTTTAAATTATCGATCTGTTATTTATAGATACAAAAATATAAATTATAATAGGGACAGATTGGTTGGCAGAGAATAAATTAATGAAGCAGTTTAAATACCAGCAACTGGCAAATAATTTAAAATTGAAAATAGAAGAAAAAAAATGGCGTACTAACGATAAACTACCTTCTATTCGTGAGTTAGCAACGATTTATAGCGTATCTAAAGTCTCAGTTCAAAAAGCACTGCATACCTTAGAAGCTAGAGGGATAATTTTTGTAAAGTTTAAGTCTGGTTATTATGTTTGTGCAGACAAAGATATTCATCAATCTCAACAAGGGAAAAAAGCGGTCAGTAACCCTAAACTTGTTAATGTACCTGAGGTATTTCATCAAATAATGGAACGAAGTGCTGCATTTGATATTTCCCCTAAAAGTTTAGACAGTAGACAAACACCGATTAATATATTGATGCTAAATAGACATATCAGTCGTGCCTTAAGAGCGACACCCCATAATAATGCATTGTATTATTGTCAACCTTCTGGTGATTTATCGCTAAGAAATCAGATTAGTGAATATTATAGAAAGCGTAACCTTAATATTTCAGCAAACGATATTTGCATTACCTCAGGTTGTCAAAATAGCCTGTTTCTCGCGTTAATGGCAACGTGCCAACCCGGTGATATTGTTGCTATTGAAAGTCCTGCTTTTTATGGCGTTCTGCAGTTGTTGCAACAGTTAAAGTTGAAAGTTGTTGAACTCTCAGCTTCTTATACAACAGGTTTAACTGCTGATACCATTAGTGAAGCATTAAAAAATTGGGATATCAAAGTTTGCATTTTAACGGCTAACTTTGCTACTCCTACAGGGGCACTTATCCCTAGTAATGAAAAACGTAAAATAGTGGCGCTAGCTGCAAAGAAAAATATTATATTAATCGAAGATGATATTTACGGCGACTTAGGGTTCCATTGTCAAATAGAGCCATTAAAAAGTTATGATACTCACGGGAACGTTATACTTTGTAGTTCTTTCTCTAAGTCATTATCGCGAGATTTACGTATCGGTTGGATTGTGACAAATCGGCATTATAAATCTATTGTTCATCTGAAGTTGGTATATCAATTATCCACGAGTAAAGCTATTCAGCTTGGATTGTCGAGTTTCATGGCTGAAGGGCATTATGAACGCCATCTAAATCAATATCGAAAAACTCTCTTAAAGCAACGAGATCAGTTGATCAAAGCGATTCAAGATAACTGGACAGTGCCAGTAAAATTTTCTGTGCCAGAAGGCGGACTTGCAATTTGGCTTGAGTTACCAAAAAATATTGATACATTTTCACTTTATAACATGGCAATATCTGAAGGCATTATATTGACACCTGGCAGGTTATTCTCTTCAATTAATAAGTTTGGTCATTATCTCAGGCTGACTTTTGCACACCCAACTCAAGGGCATCGCTTAGCTGCTATTATCAAGTTGGGACAGATCTGTAAATCTATTCGATAAAATTGAAACTGAAGTATGGTAAAGGGATTTGGGGAATAATAAATATTGCCGATTTAATAGCAAAAACCAACGATTAATGCGTTGGTTTTTATCGTCAATTTACAATTTAGTGAATCGTTAATTTTTGCAATTTGAAGTTAATATTGATGAAGAGATTGCTAGTTCATCGGTGATATCTACTTCTGAAGAGTGATGAAAAGAGGCGATAAATGATTGTAGTTTATCATTAAAAACAGCGGTCATTTCAAAAAAACTATACGACTCATCTTTATTGGATAAGCTTCGCGGGATTATGTTGTTTGGTATTATTAACATAGGGTTTAACAGGCCGCCGATAGAGTTTGAACCGCCTGGGAGTAATTCTATGTCATTAATAATAGAGTTACTAACAATAAGTTGACTATGATTACCTTCGCTTTCAAGTAATGGAAATGCATAGGCGTATAGGTGATTCTCGACAACTTTTTGATTATTTAAGTTTGTTGGTTGCTCGTTAGCGGCGTGAGAGATAGTAAAACATAGACCTACAATACTCAGTACAGTACTCGTGATTATGGGTTTTAAAAATGATTTCATTTTGCCTATCCTCTGCTTTAGAAATTGTTTAGTCTATTTAATTTACTTGCTAACTGCATCTGGCTAATCTTATTAAGTTACAAATAAGACGATTTGTAACAAAATTAGTAACATTTTAACTATAAATGTTTCATTCTTTGATTGCGAGCCTTATGAGATAAGTTGTCCATTTTTTGAGATTAAGTGTAATGAAGCTTACTTTACACTTAACTTTGTAAAAATATTACCAGCATAAATAGTAGAGTGGATGTATGACTAATTAATTTCAATTTTTTTTATTTAATTGATAAACTAAATAATGAACAGCCACTGATTAGATGGCCGTTCAATAAAAACAAGAAAAGTATTCGGTTGGATTAGTCGTTAGCGACTTTTCTTTAATTTTCTAAATGCATGTAATAAGGGTTCAGTATAGCCATTGGGCTGAGATTTCCCTTCAAATACAAGCTGACATGCGGCTTTAAAAGCGATGCTATTGTCAAAGTCATCTGCCATTGTCTGGTATTGACTATCATTAACGTTTTGTTGATCAACAATAGCGGCCATTTTTTTCATGCTTGCTAAAACTTGTTGTTCACTGCATATATTATGACGCAACCAGTTGGCAAGGTGCTGACTAGAAATTCTTAAAGTTGCTCTGTCTTCCATTAAACCGACATCGTTAATATCAGGCACTTTTGAGCAGCCTATGCCTTGGTCTACCCAGCGAACTACATAACCTAAGATTCCTTGAGAGTTATTATCAAGTTCAGCCTGAATTTCACTGTCACTCCAATTGGTACTGCGTGCCAGAGGGATAGTTAAAATATCATCCAAATTTGCAGCTGTTCTTTGTATCAATGTTTTTTGCAAGTCAAAAACGTCTACTCTATGATAATGCAGTGCATGTAACACAGCAGCCGTTGGCGATGGCACCCAAGCCGTATTTGCACCAGCTTCAACATGATTTATTTTTATCGCTAACATATTGGCCATTTGATCAGGGATTGGCCACATGCCCTTACCGATTTGTGCTCTACCACTAAAACCACAAGCTAAACCTATATCAACATTGTTGTCTTCATAAGCGCCTATCCAAGGTGTTAGTTTAATATCTGCTTTACGCGCCATAGCGCCAGCTTCCATCGATGTATGAATTTCATCGCCAGTTCTATCCAAGAAACCGGTATTAATAAACACTACGCGGTCTTTAGCAGCGGATATACACGCTTTTAAGTTGACACTGGTGCGTCTTTCTTCATCCATTATGCCCATTTTTATGGTCGATCGTGCTAATGACAATGCATCTTCAACGGCAGCAAAAAGGTTATCGGCAAAGGCAACTTCTTCCGGTCCATGCATTTTAGGTTTTACAATATAAATGGAGCCGTTGTTACTATTTTGTTTATTATCTTTTATGTCATGTAAAGCAATAGTAGAAGTGATCATTGCATCAAGTATGCCTTCTGGAATTTCATTTCCTTGTTGATCTAAAATTGCGTCATTAGTCATTAAGTGCCCGACATTACGAACAAACATTAAGCTACGCGCTTTAATATCAAACAATTCACCAGTTAATTTTTGGTATTGGCGATTTTCATTCATTGAGCGGGTAAATTCTTTGCCATTTTTATTGATGGTTTCTGTCAATGTTCCTTTCATCAGCCCTAACCAATTACGGTAAGCTAGCACTTTATCTTGAGCATCTACGGCTGCTACTGAATCTTCACAGTCCATAATGGTGGTTAGTGCGGCTTCAATGAATATATCGCTAATACCTGCTAAGTCAGACTGTGCGATGATATTTTGACTGTCAAACTTAATTTCAAAGTGAAGACCATTTTGTTTAAACAATAACTTCTCAGGCTGAGTGATACTGCCGGTAAAACCAATGAAATACTCAGGGTTGGCTAAGTGGCTTTGTTCACCATTTTCTAAAGTGACGATCACTTGCTCTTCGGTGAGCTGATAATCCACCGCATGTTTGTGGCTACCCGAAACTAAAGGCATCGATTGGTCAAGAAAGTTCTTTGCAAACTCAATGACTTTTTTTCCACGAGCAGGGTTATAACTTACAGTTTGTTCAGCGCCATTTTTGTCACTGATAACATCCGAGCCATAAAGAGCATCATATAAACTACCCCAACGAGCATTTACTGCATTTAAAGCAAAACGTGCATTCATTATTGGCACAACAAGTTGCGGACCTGCTAATACAGCAAGTTCATCATCAACATTTTCGGTTGATATGGTAAAGTCATCAACATCAGGTACTAAATAGTTAATTTTTATTAAGAATCTTTTATATTGCTCGAAATTAAAAGCATCGCCTTGATGAGTTTGATGCCATTGATCTATTTGATCTTGTAATTGGCCACGTGTTTTTAACAATTGACGGTTTTGTGCTGAAAATTTATTAATAATGTCTGAAAACTTTGACCAGAAATCAACTGAGGTAATACCCGTGCCGGGCAATACTTCAAACTCAATGAAATCAGCTAGACACTGAGAAACTTGTAAATTAGCTTTGGAAATTCGTTGATTCATACTGCTCTCACTTAGGATAATCGATTTTTATACTAGCAGCTAAAATCTTTAAACCGCTAGTTCGTTAAGTCAATCCTAGGAGGAAACACTTTTAACTTCAATAGAGCATTAGTAAACAGAAAGATGAAATCTAACTCTTTATCGCGCTTTACTGCTGAGATAATTGTTATTTTTTAAGTTAAGCCTTTGTTTTGTAATTGATTAAGTTATGGTGGACTTTTATTGCGATATAATATTTAAAGTTATTGCTCTAAATGATAACTGCTATTCACCCTGTGAATGTATTGTGGTTCATTATGCTTTCTTGGTTATAAATTTAGCTTATGTTGACTAGGTGTGATTACAACTATAAAAACAGTACAGCTAAGTTATTGATTAGAAATGGGCTGACTAATGCCGTGATAACCGCACAAACTATCAGTGATAATGAGCCATAAGCGCCATGTTCATAACTAATCTTGCTAATGGTTGCAGTGCCTAACGCATGGCTAGCAGCACCTATCGCTAACCCCTGGGCTTTGGCTGATTTTACATTAATAAAATTTAACCAACTCGGTCCTAGTAATGCACCAAACAGCCCGGCTAAAATTATAGCAAAGGCAGTGATTGAGGTATCTCCATTAAGCTGTTGTGTTAATTCTATGCCTATTGGAGTCGTTATTGATTTTAATGATAAGGAGACAGCGATTTCTGGTAGTGCAATAAAAACAGTGGTTAATGTAAAGCTAATAACTATGACTAAAATTACTGCTAATACTAACAGTAGCCCTAGTACCTGCCATTGATGTTTTATACTGGTTAAGTGCTGGTAAAGTGGAAAGCCCAAAGCAACCACAGCCGGCTCTAATAAGTTGTTGAGTAGTTGGGTCGAATGAAAATATTGCTCAAACGGAAGTTTAAAATACAGTAGTAGTGGAATGATAGCCGCAATGGACAGCAGCATAGGGTTAAGCCAAATAAGTTGTGTTTTATTTTGTAGATAGGCGAAAGATTGGTAAATACCTATCGTTGCAAGTATTAGAGCTATGGAGGGAACAAATGATAGTACATCAATATTAATCACAAGCGGTTCCATCATCAATTGTTACAATTATCTTTATTTATAACAAGGTGTTGATAAGTTAAACCGACAAAAGAGAGTAATGTAAAGGTGCTAATAAATACAATTGCCACCAAAGCAAAACCGTGATCTTTAATTAATTGATAATGATTAATAATACCGACTCCTGCAGGGACAAAACAAACGCCCATATGCTGTATTATCCAAGAGATAGAGGCCGCTATTTTCTTGGGGTTAACCAGTTGAAAGTGTAAAACACTGGTAAATATTAGCATGCCATACAAACTCGCAGGTAAGCCACCTAAGTAGGCGGCAATGAATTTTCCTAATGCTAAACAGGCCGCGATAATAGTTGTGCTATAAAATGCATTTTTTACCATTTATTACGCTCTAGTATTTTTATACTTAACCTTTTACTGCCAGTTTCGCAGCGGCAATCACTTGCTTTCTAAACCAAATATGACTTGCATCGTGGTGTAATAACGGGCTCCAGATCATTTTTAATTCAATGTCCGGAATATCAAATGGTGGTTTTAAAATAGTGTAGTTCGCATCATTTTTATGCAGTAAAGCTGCCTTGGTTGGTAAGGTGGCAATTAAGTCAGCTTCAAAGGCAAGTTGCATGGCAACATGATAGTTGCGGGTAAAAACATTGATATCCCGCTTTTTACCTAATCGTGCTAAAGCTTCATCAACCCAGCCGAGTTTTTGAACGTCTTTAGGATCCATACCAACACCGACACCAAAACCTGTTTTTGAAACCCAAACATGCTTTGAGGCAAGATAAGCGTTTAAGTTGAATTTAGCAACAACAGGATTGTCTGCACTGAGTAAACAAGAGAACGAGTCTCGCCAAATAGTTTTTTGATGAAACGATTGGGGTAACTCATCAAAACGGTTAATGGCCATATCAATTTTACCTTCCTCAACATCGTGGAAGGTAACATCACTTGGTGTCATAATATCAATAGTCACACTCGGTGCTATTTCATTTATACTTTTTAGTAACTTTGGAATAAGGGTAGAGGCGGCATAATCGCTAGCCATTATTCTAAAGACCCGTTGAGAATTTTGTTCGTTAAACTCTTCTTCTCCTTGCAGCGCTTCTTCGAGCTCTAATAGTATCTTTCTAATTGCAGGACCTAAAGCTCTGGCACGCTCTGTCGGTACCATACCGTCTGAAGTACGTACTAAAATAGGATCATTAAATAAATTTCTTAATCGTTTTAAGCCGTTACTCATTGCTGGCTGTGTAATATTTAATTGGCCAGCAGCACGGGTAACATTTTTCTCTCGAAGTAAAACGTCTAAATAGATAAGTAAGTTTAAATCGATTTTTGAAATATTCATGACTTTAATACAGTTCCTAAAAAATATAACTGAAATAGATAATGCCACTATAGTGCTAAAACTAACTAGAACTCAATACTTTCTAATAATAAAGATTACTTAAACTTGTTTTTTTAAACGCATGTTTGACTGTAAGCTTATGTTTACAAGGGTTATTTTAATGCTTTTTGTTAGAGTAAATATACCATTATTCAAGTTGTGAATGATGGTAATTCTAATTATATATTTCAAAAATGTTTGTCGTGTGACTATGCTTTGTGTTGTTCGGTGTGACGGCTTACATAAGTGATTACATCATCCCCTTATAAATTATGTCAGTTTGGAGAGAAGTGATATGTCTAACTATCAAAGTGCAATTGAAGCCGTTAAAGCAATTAAAGAGAAAGCGGGTAGTTCATGGGATGCGATTAACCCAGAGTCTGTAGCCCGTATGCGTGCTCAGAACAAATTCAAAACGGGGTTAGAGATTGCTCAATACACTGCAGATATAATGCGTAGTGATATGGATGCTTATGATGCAGATAGTTCTAAGTATACTCAATCTCTAGGTTGCTGGCATGGCTTTGTCGGCCAACAGAAAATGATTTCAATTAAGAAACATTTTGATGGTAAAACAGAACGTCGTTACTTATATCTTTCTGGTTGGATGGTTGCTGCACTTCGCAGTGAGTTTGGACCTCTTCCTGATCAATCTATGCACGAAAAAACATCAGTTGCCTCATTGGTAGCAGAGCTTTACACCTTCTTACGTCAAGCTGATGCACGTGAACTAGGCGGTCTTTTCCGCGAACTTGATGCAGCAAGCGATGGTGATAAAGCGGCAATCCAGGATAAAATTGATAATCATGTTACTCATGTTGTGCCAATTATCGCCGATATCGATGCGGGTTTTGGTAATGCTGAAGCCACTTACCTAATGGCAAAACAAATGATTGAAGCTGGTGCATGTGCTCTTCAAATCGAAAACCAAGTTGCTGATGAAAAGCAATGTGGTCATCAAGACGGTAAAGTAACGGTTCCTCATGCTGATTTCCATTCTAAAATTCGTGCATTGCGTCATGCTTTCCTTGAACTTGGTATCGACAACGGCATTATCGTTTCTCGTACTGACTCTGAAGGTGCCGGTCTTACTAAAGAAATTGCGGTTGTTAAAGAACCTGGCGACCAAGGTGATATCTACAACTCTTTCTTAGACGTCGAAGAAATAGACGTAGCTGACATGGCTGAAGGCGATGTTTGTTTTAACCGTGACGGCAAGCTTGTTCGTCCTAAGCGATTGCCTTCAGGTTTATATCAATTCCGTCAAGGTACAGGTGAAGAACGTTGTGTATTTGATAGCATTGAAGCTATTAAGGCGGGCGCTGATCTACTTTGGATTGAAACGGCAACGCCAAACGTTGCTGATATCACGGCGATGATGAACGAGGTTCGTAAAGAAATTCCAAATGCTAAGCTTGTTTATAATAACAGCCCATCATTTAACTGGACGCTAAACTTCCGCCAACAAGCATTCGACGCTATGGTCTCAGCAGGTGAAGATGTATCTAGTTATGTTCGTGCTGATTTAATGAATGTTGATTACGACACTAGTGAGTTAGCGGTAGCTGCTGATGACAAAATCCGCAGTTTCCAAGCTGACACTGCACGTGAAGCGGGAATATTTCATCATCTAATCACGCTTCCAACTTATCATACAACGGCATTGTCTGTTGATAATTTGGCTAAAGAGTACTTTGGTGATGCGGCTATGCTTGGTTATGTTGAAGGTGTACAACGTAAAGAAATTCGTCAAGGCATCGCCTGTGTTAAACATCAAAATATGTCAGGCTCTGATATGGGTGATGATCACAAAGAATACTTTGCCGGTGAAAATGCACTTAAAGCAGGCGGCGCGAAAAACACCTCGAATCAGTTTGGTTAATACCTTTTAATAGGAAACAGACAAATAAAAAAGGGATTACTTAGTAGTAATCCCTTTTCGTTTGCTTAGCTAAATATTATTAGAAACTATAAACAAGGGTCATTGCTGTTTGAGTATCGGTATTATCAAAACCATCTTCAACTTCAGTATTGTGATCAACCGTTAACGTAAATTTTAGTTGTAAAGACTCAATAAGCTTTGTTGTAATTGATGTTTCTGACTTATAAATGCTGTTTTCACCTGTATTAACCGCGGCTTTAGCGACAAATAACTGTCTAAATTCAACAAAATCATTTATTTTTCGAATATACAGTGCTTGCGCTTGTATAATAAAACTGTCTTTACTTTCTTCTGGCATTGTTTCTGTGGCACGATTAACGTCATGTTTGTAACCCGGACCAATATCTGCGAATAATGACGCCTTTTCGGTTTTGTACCAATTACGACCCCAACCAACAGAGATTGAGCTTTGTTTCTCAAAACTGCTAAATTCGTCTTCTTCATAAGCAATATTACCGTAAAGATAGTTCTGTCCTTCAGGGCTTATTGTGTAGTTGGTTTGCATGGTAATACCCCACTTATTATCTGTGGTCACAAAGTCTTTATCACCCGAATCATCTTCAGTTTCAAGCTTTTTACCAAGAAAATTAAATGCGACTTGGCTTAACCATTGATTCTTTTCATGACGAAGGTTTAGTCCTGCTTTCATATCGGCACTTTTTGTATTACCGGTTTTATAAAGAAATCCTAATTCAGCCGATATAGTAAATTCCGGTGCAACAGGGATTGCGTCATCGGCAGCTTCTTCACTAAAAGCGGCAAACGGTAATAAACATATAGCGGTTAGGGCAAGTTTACGAGTCATGATTTTCCTCTCGATTCATGTGTAATGATAATTGTGGGTAAGGGATTTCAATGCCAGCTTCATCTAAAGCGACTTTTATGTTTTCAAGTAATTCAAAATATACTGGCCAATAGTTCTCAGACTTCACCCAAGGACGTACCACTAAATTAACTGAATTATCAGCTAGTTCACTAACACCAATAGTAACGTCTTGATCTTTTAGAACTAATTCATTTTGTGCAACTACATCTCTAAGTACTTTCTTGGTTTGTGCTAAATTTGCGTCATAACTAACACCAATAATTAAATCAATTCTACGAGTAGGTTTGGCTGAGTAATTAGTGATTGTACCGCTGGTAATTGAACCGTTTGGCACGATAACTGTTTTATTGTCGCCGGTTCTTAACTTGGTAGAAAAAATAAGGATTTCTTCGACAACACCCGCTATACCTGATACTTCGACAAAGTCACCCGATTTGAAAGGGCGTAGGGTAATAATTAAAACACCGGAAGCAAAATTAGATAAAGAGCCTTGCAAGGCTAAGCCAATAGCTAAACCAGCTGCACCGATAATGGCAACAAGTGAAGACGTATTGAAACCTAAGTGAGAAATAGCAGCGATAAGTGCGACAATAAATACTAAGCCATAAGCTAGGCTAGCAATAAAAGAGATTACGGCAGAATCAACGCCACGTTTACTTAATATTTTTGAAATTGCTTTGCTTATTAGTTTGGCTATCAATTTACCAATAATAAAAATAACAATAGCGACTATAAACTTAATCGCATAATCAACAAATAAAGTTTGGTTTTCTTCAAACCATGTTAAAAGTAAGTCCATTTATTTTAGCCCGACTAGAAAAAAGGGAGCTATTGTAACTAACTATTAACATCAAACCTACACTATAAATGGATAAAGGTGTAGAAAGTGAAATTTTAAGCTAAAAAAAAGGGCAAAGCCCTTTTCATTGTAATAACTAAGCAGCATTAATTATTTAATTAATGCTTTTAACTCGCCGTTAATGTATCTAGTGTACATAGCGTCAAGATTAATTGGTTTGATTTTGCTCGCATTACCCGCGGTATTAAACGCTTCGTAACGCGCTTTACAAATATCGTACATAGCATCGGTAGATGCTTTTAAGAATTTACGAGGGTCAAACTCACTTGGATTTTGTGCTAAAAATCGACGAACAGCACCAGTAGAGGCTAAGCGTAAATCGGTATCAATATTGACTTTACGTACACCATGTTTAATACCTTCTTGAATTTGCTCAACAGGCACGCCGTAAGTTTCTGGAATGTTACCACCAAACTCGTTAATAACCGCTAACCACTCCTGTGGTACGGATGAAGAGCCGTGCATTACTAAATGGGTATTCGGAATACGTTGATGAATAGCTCTTATACGATCAATAGCTAAAATATCGTCTGTAGGTGGACGAGTAAATTTATAAGCACCATGAGATGTACCACAAGCAATAGCAAGGGCGTCTACTTGAGTTTTATTGACAAAATCAGCGGCTTCTTCAGGATTGGTTAACATTTGTTCTTTGGTTAAGATACCTTCAGCGCCAATACCGTCTTCTTCACCTGCCATACCAGTTTCAAGCGAGCCTAAACAACCTAATTCACCTTCAACAGAGACGCCACATGCATGAGCCATTTCAACTGTTTTTTGTGTTACTTCAACATTGTATTCGTAGCTTGAAGGTGTTTTACCGTCTTCACCTAAAGAGCCATCCATCATTACCGATGAGAAACCTAGTTGAATAGAGCGCTGACAAATACTGGGTGAAGTGCCATGATCCTGATGCATAACTACAGGGATATGTGGAAACTCTTCGATTGCCGCTAAAATAAGGTGGCGTAAAAATGGTGCGCCAGCATAGCTTCTTGCTCCAGCAGAGGCTTGCATGATTACCGGAGAGTCAGTATCACTTGCCGCTAACATAATTGCACGAACTTGCTCTAAGTTATTAACGTTAAATGCGGGAATTCCGTATTGAAATTCTGCTGCGTGATCAAGCATTTGGCGCATAGAAATTAAAGCCATGAACAACTCCTAAATAGGTATAAAAAAGTAAAATTAATTATGTTTGCCGCTTTGTTAAATCATAAAATGAAAACAATTGGTGAAAGCATAAGTGAAAGCTTTCAGTTTTGGCGGCAGAATTATAGCAGGAACGCTGGTTTATGAGCAATAATGAATTCGTTTATTGAACTATTAATTGAAATAGTTTGATAAGTTGGACTTTATTCGGCAGTTAATGAAATGAATAATGAAAGTTATCTTTGATTGGGGTGATAACTTTCATGTTTTGTTTATAAAGAAGGGGAAACATCGGTTGAAAACGAATTTTTAACTTTTAGACGCTTGGTAAATACTTGTTATTGCCGTATCAAGTAAGTTATTAAACTCATTATCTGATTGCTTGGCCGATAACCCTTCCGTTAGCGCCCTTGAAAAACTCGCGACTATCCCATTATTAGCCGATACTTTAATATTAGCCTGTTTACGGTTATACCCGCCAGAAAGCGCAACAACTTTAAGTACATTCGGATGAGCAATACATTCGCTGTAAAAATTATCAATGTTGGGCAAGGTTAATTTAAGCATCACTTTTTGATCTGCTGATAATAAAGTTAACTGTTCAAGTAATTGTGCCTTTAACAAAGTTTCAATTTCAACTTTTTCAGTACTATTAATATCAACTTCAGGTTCAATAATGGGCATTAAGCCTTTAGCAATTATTTGTTTAGCGATGTCGAACTGCTGTTTCACAATTGCTGCTATCCCTTGTGCATTGGCAAATTTAATTACCGAGCGCATTTTAGTACCAAAAACATCTTGAGCGACTGCTTTATCAAGTAGCTGATCTAACTCTGGCATGTCTTTCATTAACTGCACGCCATTGGCCTCATCCACTAAACCTTTGTCAACTTTTAAAAAAGGTACGACATTTTTTTCTTGCCATAGAAAACGAGCTGAAGGTATACCGTCAATATCTCTGTCTAAGGTATTTTCAAATAAAATGGCGCCGAGAATACGTTGACCGGTAAAAGCTGGACTAGTAATAATGCGAGTGCGCATTTGATGAACTAAATCAAACATCTCGTTGTCGTTAGTAAATTCATTTTTTTCAACGCCGTATAAAGCCAAAGCTTTTGGTGTACTTCCGCCACTTTGGTCTAGTGCAGCGATAAATCCGTCTTGTGTAGCAATTTTTTCTAACATTTCTGTAGAAGCCATTGTGAATACTCCATTATGTGAGTTGATGGTTATTGGTTTCTTTAGAAACTCTCATGACCAATTCAACTAAAAGGGTGTTTTTCTTAATTTATATGCAGTTATTAATATCACCAATGGAATTTTGCTAGGGTGATGAAGTAAAACGCCCATAGACAGATTGACAACGTCTTGAGCGTTTACTTTACTATGCACAAACTCCAAAGTTGATATTGCTAGTTTTGAAACTAGAAGTTACTTAGCTCTTTGCTCTAAAATCTCTACAGCAGGTAGTTTTTTGCCTTCTAAAAACTCAAGAAAGGCACCACCACCAGTAGAAATATAGGATATTTTGTCCGCAATATCATATTTATCAACGGCAGCTAAGGTATCACCGCCACCAGCGATTGAAAATGCACTACTATTTGCTATGGCGTTTGCGATTACTTCAGTACCTTTTGAGAATTGCTCAAACTCAAAAACGCCAACGGGTCCATTCCAAACTATAGTACCGGCTTTAGCTATAATCTCGGCTAGTGCTTGAGCTGATTTTGGGCCGATATCAAAAATCATATCGCCATCAGTGACTTCACTAACATCTTTTAAAATAGCAGGCGTTGATTCAGAAAACTCACTGCCAACAAGTACGTCTGTAGGTACTGGAATTGAGCCATTATTTGCTTTAGCTT
>JALJPB010000029.1 GCA_022969175.1 Colwellia sp.
AAATACAAATAATGGAGTATAAAATGGAATTTAGTCTTGGTACTTTATGGCCATATATTTTAATTTTTATCATTGGTTCATTAATCTTTTCATATATATATGAAAAAAAGCGGACTGAAGCACTTGACTTGATAGCTAAAAACCTAGGGTTTTCATTTTCTAAATCAGGAAGAGAAACAACAAAATTAAGTCATAAACATTTTGAATTATTTTCTAAGGGGCACAACAGAAAATTAAAAAATGAAATATGGGGTAAAAATAGAAATAACAAGGTTTCAATTTTTGGATATAGTTATAGCCAGAGAAACGGGGAGCATTCGAGTACATATAATCAAACAGTACTATCTATAGAAGCAAGCACTTCTAATTTTCCTAAGTTTGAATTAGAGCCAGAAAATACTTTCCATAAAATTGGGCAAGTTTTTGGCTATCAAGATATTGATTTCGAATCATTTCCTATTTTTTCAAAAAAATATCTTTTGAGAGGGAATAATGAGATTGAAATTCGTGAGTTATTTACTCCTGAAGTGATCAAATATTTTGAAATTAATCAAAACATTCATATCGAAGCTAAAGGAAATACCCTGATCTTTTATAAACCATCTAAAAGATGTAAGCCTGATGAAATCCAAAGGTTTTATCAAGAAGGACAAACAGCATTATCAAATTTTATTTAGTGTAAATTAAGGCTAACAAGAACTTTAAACGGAAAAATTAAAGTTGGCTATTTCACTCCGTTCAACATTTCACCAACTTTTCTTCCACTTAAGTAGGCGTTAACAACTAGGATAATCATGTAATAGGTGGCAGCAGCAAAAGCAAATATAAATAACTTTTTACGTTAATCAGTAATCCTTAATTTGAATAAAAAGGTAGAAAAAACACCATGAATATAAAATGGTTTAAAACATCACCATCCCAGACAGTTCGGAGTATTGAACTTATTCGTATTGTCATTGCACTCATTATTGTTATGCACCCTATGCATGGTTTTTTTAATATGGATAATATTCCTCGTTTTGGTGACTTTATAGAGTCACATGGATTTCCCTTTGGGTTATTTTTAGCTTGGAGTGTATTGATTATTCAATTTACTTGTAGTGTTGCATTAGTTTTCCGTCGCTTTGTGGTGTTTGCGTGTATTGGACATATTTTTATTCTCATTATGGGAATTTGGTTATCTCATATCCCTCATGGTTGGTATGTTGTTGGACCCGGCAGTGGCGGTATGGAATTTAGTGTATTGATGATTACATGCTTGCTAGCCACTCTGTTAGCATATTGGCCTGTAGTTACAGAGAAAATAAAAGAAAGCTGAGTATGATAAGAACCTATTACTGGTAATCATATTTATCAGTACGTTCTAAAAAGTAAATTAAACAAAGACAAAAAACAGTTGGCTTTTGCTCATTGGTCGCTATTGTAGCAAACTATTTTTAGCCCCTTATTGGTGGCTATGAGGCACATGGAGTAGTAATGAATTACGGTGAATTTAATAAGTTTTGTGGCTCCTTACCTGCTACAACATATATAGTTCAATGGGGAAATTCTCATGTTTGGAAAGTTGGTGGTAAAGTTTTTGCGATAGGGGGCTGGGCTGACGATAAGCAGCCTGCTTTTACATTTAAAACATCAGAGCAGAATTTTGGTTTTTTGAGTGAATGTGAAGGTTACAAACCCGCACCTTATTTTGCAAACCGTGGCATGAAATGGATTCAACAATTTGATAGCAGCAAAGTCAAAGAAGAAGATTTATGCTACTACCTTACAGAGTCTCACCGGTTAGTTTCAAAAGGACTAACAAAAATAAAACAAAAAGAGCTTGGTTTAAATCAGGAGTAAATGCCTCATAGTTTTTTAACAAACTATAAAAAAAGCGGCTGTTCGTTTTACTCCATTTTAGCCCGTTTTTTTTAGTCCACTATTTTTGCGTTATAAATAACATCAATGCCAAGGAGTTGAGTGCTCAAATCAATACATTATGCGGCAATAATCCAGCCATAATTCAAAGCAAGAAGGTGACATTTTACTTTGATCTTTCACCATTTTGAGATACATTTTATAATTGATTTATAGTCCCTTCAATAGTTACTAAATTTACAAGGAATGTTAATGAAAATGTTTAAATCTTTAGTTTTTTTACTTTCAATTATTTCATCGGGTATATTGGCCGCAGACGAGGTAAAGCTTGGGATTTCTGGGCAAGTTTCAGTCGATGGTTTTTTTAGCCCAACGGTGACTTCTTTTATTGTCAAAAAGGTAGAGCCTAATTCACCAGCTGAAAAAGCAGGTATTGCTGTAGGCCAGAAAATTATTTCCATTGATAATTGCAAAATCCCTGGCTGTCCAGCCGATGAAGCAAAAAAACTAATGCGCAAGCAGTCGGGAGAAATTTTACAGTTGGTTCTGGAAAATGAAGACGGCAGTCAAATACCAGTAGAAGTAACAATGAATGCTTGGTAAGTTTAAAACGCGTTTTAAGCGGTTTTTATCTTTTTATCAATTAAGGTGTCATTAAAAGTGTCTCATTCAGAATCAAACTGCCTATGTGGCGCGGTAAAAATTACCGTGCAGCAAATCAATCCTAAATTTACCGTGTGCCACTGTCAAACATGTAGAACTTGGGGCGGAGCACCATTTTTTGCTGTTAAGTGCGGTACAAAAGTTAGCATTGAAGGTAATAAAAAGGTAAAAATGTATGAATCATCATCTTGGGCGTCTCGTGGCTTTTGCACTGAGTGTGGTACTCATTTGTTTTATAAATTCAAGGAAAGCGGTGAATATAATATGCCTGTGGGCCTATTCCCAAACTTGAAAGGCTTAGAGATGGATATGCAATATTTTAGCGATATGCGTCCGAGTTATTACTGTTTTTCGAATGAAACAAAAGAAATGACAACCGCTGAAATAATGGCTTATTTTGCCTCAGCAATGTAGCGGAACACTTACATATGCTAGTTAATCAAATTGCTTAGTTGGCTGTATTTGTTCGGTAACAATTTTAGCAAACATTATTTTACTCATTTAATGGCGTTTATATTTTTAGGAGAGTCAATTTGAAATTTACCTGTTTTTTACTTTTGCTGATGAGCTTTGCTTTAAATTCAGCACCTTTTGTTGAGCAAGAAGATGGTATTAATCTAAACGATACTAGTTTTCCATGGCAGTTGGTTATTGATAGAGGAAAAATTTTGGGTTGCATTTACCAGAATCAATTCTATTCAATTGGGTCAATATTGATTTTAGAATCTCTTCCTAGAATGTGTGGTTTAGCTACTGATCGAAATGGTATTTGGCAACAGCTCTCTGAATCTGAGTTGCTTCTTTTTAAAGAGAATATTGAAACACAACAGCAACTAGAGAGAGAGTCTACATATTTCGGCGGCGCACCTATTAATAAAGCAGAAGCTAGTTTGTTGAGGTATTTACGTTCGGTTAAAGAAATAGCCGATAATGGTAAAGATAAAAATTAGAATAGCTTCTAATCTATGATTAGATTCCAATGTAATAGAGCTTATAATCAACAATATTTAGTCACCCTATGTTGGTATTATGCTTAAGGAGATGTTTGTGTTTAGAGTTATAGTTATGCTGTTTTCTTTATTGTTGTGCTCCTGCACTTCAATAGGTTTTGTTAATGAGGCTGGTTCGGTAACAATTAAACGAGAAAAACCGTTTTGTGATATAAAGCAAGTTGATCCAAATTGCAAAATAGAAAAATCGTGAAGTAAGGCCTTCTGCTACTTTTGAGTAAATTAATTACTGCAATCGTTACTTTAAATTGTCTGACATTATTTTAGCTAGAACTTTGTTTAAGTGAAGTATTATTTTTAGAGGTAAGAGTGGAAGCAAAACTATTAAAAATAAAATTGAAGGCTAAATCTCGCGCTCAATTAGATTCCTTGATATCTTATATGCGAAAAAACATTGAATACCCTAAAAGAGAAATGGAGCAGAAAGGGTATTTTTGGGACTCTGTGTTTTATGAAAAAAATGAAGAGGCTGAATACATTTATATTGTCATAAAATCTGCTGACTTTTCTAACATTATGTTAGATGAAAATGAATTAATTGTTACTCCCTTTAGAGATATTTATGAACAATTTAGAGCTCAGTGTTGGGCACTTGAGTCTTATCTAGATTTAGAGCCAATATTCTGTTTTAATTCATCAATAACCTTTTCTAATTAAAGTTTTAGTTTTGAAGTACCATGCTAATTTTAATCGGAATAATTATAATTGGATAAAGTGGCTATATTTTTCTTATGACTATTTTAGTCAACAAATACCGGCCCAATTTCAGGGCTTATTTTTATGATTACTGACAATTAATGGACACCTATTATGAATTTGGATAAATCAACAAAACGTATTGCTAAAAGAGTTAAAAAAGGATTTCAAGGTTACCCCCAAATTTCGATAGCCTATTTTGGTCAATCAGCAAATTGTGCAACCGAAGTTGTTGTTGGTTTTACCTCTGAAGAAGGCGCTGAAATTCAAGAGCAAAAATTCTCCAGCAAAGCCGATGCTAGAAAAGATGAAACTATTCAAACGACACTATTAAAAGTTATTGAACGTGCTGATGCACAAACAGTAGTAGAGGTTTCGGGCGTTTCAGTTATAAAATAACGAGTAAACCATAATCATACAAGTAAATATTTAACGATAAAGTACAGTAGCTTTTGCTGCTTTGTCGCTTATTTTTCCACTTTAGTTTATCACTTAATTAGCGTTACATTTTTAGGAGCGTTTTGTTATCAAAACAATTATGGCAAGCATTGCTAGTGGTATACTTGCTACAGCCTTAACTCTTTGGTGGTCTTCAGTTGACCAGGCTAAAACGTCAAAAGATTTTGAACGTTCGACAATAGCCAATATAAAAGCTTTAGAGAACCGCGTTATAGGGATTGAAAGTCGTGTTAACTCATTAATTAGCACTTCAAATGGGCTCGGTCAAAAAATTAAAAATGGCGAGTATAGCCTTAATGCGTCAGCACAAAAGTTAAAAGCCGAATTATCTACTTACACTGATTTACTTAAAGTCGACTTGGAAGTTCAAGCGAAATCAAAGTATAAAGAACTTAATGCGATTAATGTTCCAGAGCGTACCTTGATAAGTAAGAGAACCTTTCATCAGGGCAATCAGTTTTATTTATTATCAAAACAACTTTTAGTGCATGTAAAGAATATTAGTTTAGAAAGTAGATTAGCCTCATTTAAAATAATTTATCCCGATAACACTGAGGTTTTACTCGATAATATACCTCAAGGGGGAAGAGCTATTTTTGACTTTCAAAAAAATAAGTACATGTTAGATGTTGGCAATATAAATTATTTCAATGCTCAAAATAGACAAATGAAAACCGTCGAAATTACTATTAGTAGAGCGTCAATGTAAAACATCACAAGTGGCTATATTTTAATTTTATAGCTAACAATTTTATTGTCCAGTAACTAGGGCATAGACCTATATCAAGATTAGGATTTATTATGGAAAATATTGTTATAACAGGAGTTACTTCTGGTTTTGGTGTAAATTGGCTCTATCAACTGGATAGTGCCAAAAATGCCGTTTTTTATGTTTTAGGGCGAGACGAAGAAAAATTTAATCGCATGATCAAAAATAGGGAATTAGCCAATAAATCATACTTTATACAGTGTGATTTAGATTCCATTCAGTCGATTAATAACGCAGTTGAATCTGTTAAGAGTCTTACTGATAGTATTGATTTATTAATAAATAACGCTGGTGTATGGTCAACAGAGTCTATTTGCATGTCACCGGATAATATTGAAATGACCCTTGCAGTTAATCAATTAGCACCATTTTTACTGTCTGGTCAGCTACTGCCATTACTTAAAAATTCAAAAAGATCCCATATTATTAATACCGCTTCTTTTCGGCATCGTGATGCGAAAGTGAACTATGAAGACATTGAGCTCAAAAATAACTTTGATGCTGAAACCGCTTATTGTAATAGTAAATTATATTCCATATTGTTTACTAAAAAGTTAGCTAATATGCTTGAAGGTACTCAGGTTAAGGTGAGTTGTTTCGACCCAGGTATTGTGGATACTCCGATGTTACAACAAGCATTTCCGCAATCACTTAAGTTTATTTATCCATTCTTTAAACGCTTTATTGCAAGAACTCCGGCTCAGGGAGCGGCAACCGGGGTGTTTCTTTCATTAATGTTATCTGCTGATATTTCGTCAGGTAGTTACTTTAAAAATAATAAAGCTAAGCAGGTGAGTAAACAAGCAAATGATAACTCTATCGCTGATTGGCTCTGGGCTGAAAGCGAAAGGCTAACGGGATTTAAGTATGCTTAAAATCGTGTTTGGTATGTATAACACATCGGTGGTGAGGTGTTGAACTATAAGCTGTCCTCTATATGGGGCTTGGTTGGTGTAGTCATTGGCTTGTGTGCTTTTTTGTTTAATTACTTCATGATACCAGCATCACTACCAGGCTATAGGGTATTTGTTGCCCCAGCTATACTCACGTTAAGTTTCTTTAGTGAAGAAACTTATTTTGCGCCTAAAATGATTCTTTTCCTTTTTGGTCAGTTTATTGGCTATTTCTTAATAGCCTCTATTTTTCAAATCATTAAAAATAAATATAGAAAGTATACTGAGCAATAAAAGCCTCAAAGGCAGCGGTAAGCTGTGACTATTTTATCGGAGTTGAAGAGTCAATGAACTTTAGCCTAAAATCAAAATTATTAATAAGTGCCGGTGTTATTGCATCTGCTGCTGCCCTCTGGCATTTACTCTGTATTTTTGGTGGTCCTAGTTGGTTCGTCTTTGCTAGAGCACCTCAACAAATTATTGAATCAGCACAACAAGGAACCTTACTTGCTCCTTTAGGGACCCTTATTGTGGCAGGATTAATGTTTGCGTGTACGGTCTTTGCTTTTTCAGCGGTAGGTTTAGTTCGAAAAATCCCATTAATTTACCCCGCGTTAATCACTATTTCTGTACTTTGCATTTTGCGGGGGCTAGTTGTTATTCCAACACTGTTAACTTCAGCAGACCTAGACCTGTGGCAGTTGATCGCTAGTACCGTTTGGTTTTATGTGGGTATTTGTTTTACTCTTGGTAGTATTGAGCAATATACTAAGGCAAAAGCCGCTAAGTTATTAGCATGTAAATAACAACAAAAAATTACTCAGGCGATATGGTCAATTGAAAAACTTAATTATTCGAAAAGCATTATTAAAAGATAAAGAGCAATTACTTAATTTGGAACAAGAAGTTGTTGAAGCTGAGCGACCTTTCAATACTTCAATAAAACCTAACGATGCCATTTATTATGATATGGCAAAATTACTGAACGATGATACTTCTCATTTGTTAGTGGCTGAGTTTGAAGGACAAATTATTGCTACTGGTTATGCGCAGATTAGAACTTCTAAGACCTCTCTTAAGCATAATGAACACTCTTATCTCGGTTTTATGTATGTTGTGCCAGAGTTCAGAGGTTTAGGCATAAATGGACAGATTATGAATATACTTATCGATTGGAGTAAAGAACAGGGTGTATCTGATCTGTATTTAGATGTCTATGAGGGTAATGACGCTGCTATTAGAGCTTATGAAAAAATAGGCTTTGCTAAATCTATGGTTGAAATGAAATTAGACTTAGAAGAATAATGAACATGCTTTAAGCCTAAGGGATATTCTTACTAACAAGATGTAGTTTATTGACCTATGATGAAAGTGATTAATAAAGGAGAATTAAAATGGCATCAAATTCACAAGCAAGTAACAGTAAAAATAAAAAAATCCCCATCTTAATGTTAAGTTGCGGTATATCTGTTGGTACTGGATTAGGGATATCACTGGGGGTTGCTTTTAATAAGAACCCAGACAACTAGGCAGATAATCAGGTTAGTTGTTTTTCCTCTACTTTGTGGTTGTTCAAGGCTGTCTATATAAAGTAATATTTTCGAATTCATCAGTAATAATACTTTTGTCGTGATAGTTCAATTGGCGTATTCATTGCTAAGTACTCATCATTTTTCATAAATTTTCGTGCAAAGGAATTAAAAATATGAAAATTAATCCACTTCACAAAGCTTCATGCCATTGTGGTTCAGTTCAGTTTGAATTATCACTACCAAATGGTCTTGTTGACCCTCGCCGGTGTGACTGCTCTATGTGTCGAAGACGTGGTGCTATTGTTGCTTCAGTACCTCTTGACGGTATAAAGATCATCAAAGGTATTGAGCTATTGAGTTTATATCAATTTAATACCCATACCGCTAAACATTACTTTTGTTCAAAGTGTGGTATTTACACTCATCATCAGCGGCGTTCAAACCCTGAACAATACGGTTTTAATGTAGCTTGTTTAGAAGGGGTAAACCCTTTAGAGCTAGACAATATTCCAACTTTTGATGGCGTTAACCACCCAGCAGACCAATAATAAAAATTTAAACAGTGAGTAATCACTAAATAAGAGCATATATGAATATCAATTTTAGAGACGCTACATTAACTGATTCTGAAACAATAGCCTCGTTTGTGGTAAAACTTACCAATGAAATATGCCAGTTAACTAAGACAAAGCATTTTGAACTTGATCTGGATAGCACCGCCTTACGTTGTCGAGAACTCATTAATGATGGCCATTATTCTGCCATTATTGGTGAATATGAAAATAGAGCAATTGCTGTTGTTACTATGACTGAGACCTACGCTTTATATGCCGGTGGTAAAATTGGTGTTATCCAAGAGTTTTATGTGACACCTGAGTTTAGAGCTTCTGGAGTCGGTTCAATGTTAATTGAACAAGTTCAAATTTATGCCGAGCAGCATAAGTGGTCATGCATTGAATTGTGTACGCCACCACTTCCTGAGTTTGAGCGGACATTAAGTTTTTATCAAAAAAATGGTTTAATTGCTGTCGGTGGCCGAAAAATGAGACAGACATTAGGCTAACAGTTCATGTTTAATTCACCCATAATCGTTGGTATTTATGTTGGTGTTTTTTGGGCGTTGTTTTGTTGAATAACCTATATTTATCATTTACCTAAGAGATAACTTGAATTGAAACTGCTTCCAGAATTAAAGACAAAGCATATGACAATATCAGTGCTAAAGTTAAAAGATTTTAAATTGCTAGTTGAGTATGAAAACGAAAATTATCAACATTTATCAAAATGGCAACCGATTAGAGAACCCGATTATTTTAGTATTGAGCAAACTAAAAAACGTGTAAGGGAAAGTATCGATAACTTTCACTCAGGGGCGTCTATTACCTTAGTTGGTTTTAACCATGATAAATCGACAATAATTTGTACCTGCACTTTTTCAAATATTGTTTATGGTGTGTTTCAGGCGTGTAATCTTGGTTATTCAGTCGACAATAAAGAGCAAGGCAAAGGATATATGTTTGAAATGCTTCAGGCATCGTTAAATTTCCTATTTACTGAATTTAAATTACACCGTGTTATGGCTAATTATATGCCGGAAAACAAACGTTCTGAGCAGTTATTAACAAGATTAGGTTTTCAAAAAGAAGGGCTTGCTAAATCGTATTTAAAAATAGCGGGCTCTTGGCAAGATCATGTTTTAACATCAAAAATAAATCCGAGCTCAATTGTGTCATTATAACTTTATTCACTATTGTTAAGGTTTAATTATGAAGATGGTTTATACCAACGAAAGTCAATTTCTTGTTAAGAATGTCAAAAACCTGATAGAAGCTCAAGAAATAAAAACTTTTATCAAAAATGAATTTGCCCAAGGGGCTGTAGGCGAAATATCTGCATTCGATGCTTGGCCAGAAGTGTGGGTTATCAACGACTCAGATTTTGAAGGTGCCGTAGCAATTGTTGAATCATCGCAGAGTCGTCTGCAATCTGCTGATTGGATCTGTAAGAGCTGTTCAGAAAAAAACGATCCTTCTTTTGAGGTATGCTGGAATTGCCAGCAAGGAAGTACAATATAACCAGTAACCTTTTTATAAAGTCACTCGTAACTTATTGTTAAGGGGATTAAAAAGTATATTTGAATCGTTTATAGGTTATTGGAAAATAGATACTAGCTTTAATGTAGCTCTGAACTTGTGGCTTACCAAAAAAGGATAACTCAATATGACAGAAAATAAGCAGATAGCCCAACCTCAAAAGACCGTATCTCTTGTTTTGGGCAGTGGTGGTGCACGGGGTCTAGCGCACATAGGTGTGATTCGTTGGCTTGAAGAAAACAACTACAAAATAGAATCCATTTCGGGCTGTTCAATGGGCGCACTTATTGGTGGTATTTATGCCGCAGGAAAGCTGGATGATTTTGAGCGTTGGGCAAGAGCAATTTCAAAAGTTGAAATCATTGCATTACTTGATTTGTCTTGGAAGAAAAGTGGTTTGGTCAAAGGCGACAAGATTATTAATACCCTGACTGAACTTGTTGGCGATGTAGCTATTGAAGACTTACCTATCAAGTATACTGCAGTCGCTGCTGACATCCTCAATGAAAAAGAGGTATGGATGAATTCAGGGCGGCTATTTGATGCCATCAGGGCATCTATTTCCTTACCGCTTTTTTTCACTCCTTTCAATTATAATGGTGTAGATCTAATTGACGGTGGCGTTTTAAACCCTGTTCCTATAGCACCTACTTTTAATGATGCTACTGACTTAACTTTGGCGGTAAATCTTGGTGGCAAGGTTGATACTCAAGAAGTAACATCGGTGAGTAATAGCTCAGCAAAAGAAAACACATCACCATTTAGTGACAAAGTCACAGAGTTCGTCAGCCGCTTTAAAGACTCTTCTGTTAGTCACCTAAGTAAGGACTGGGGAGCGTATGATATTGCAAACCAAGCTTTTGATGCAATGCAAAGTACTATTGCTAGACAAAAATTAGCAGCCTATCCTGCCGATATTTACCTTGAAATAGCTCGGAATGCCTGTGGAACTTTAGAGTTTCATCGCGCAGCTGAAATGATAGAACTTGGTTATCAAACGGCTAAAAAAAATATGAGTTAAGTTTTAGCTGAATATAAACGGTTGGCAATAACATTAATAATAAGCCTCTAGTGTTTAACTGTTTTATTACCTTTATCTTTCAGCTTATCTTTATTTTCAATAGATTAGCTGATAAGTTTTTTGTTTGTTTTTATAGTAGTTTCACCAGAAAACCTACAACAAGCGCAAATTTTTTATGACCACTCTTTATATTTTCTCTGGCTTGCCTGCCACTGGCAAAAGTACTTTAGCGGCACGCTTAAGTAAATACCTCGGTGCTTCGTACTTAAGGGTTGATACTATTGTGCAATCTTTAAAGGAGCTCTACGGAAAAGGTGTTTCTGTTGAGGGCTATATTCTTGCTTATAGACTTGCTGCAGACAACTTAAAACAAGGACTGAATGTTATCGGGGATTCTTGTAATTCGGTTCTTGAGTCAAGAGTAGAGTGGCAGCAAGCAGCTATTGACGCGGGTGCTCAATATATTAATATTGAAGTTTGTTGTTCAAATCGTGAACAGCACAGAGCTAGGGTTGAGGATCGAAATTCTCCGGTTACCAACTTAGTTTTACCTTCGTGGGAAAGTGTTAACGCAAGAGAGTTTCATCCTTGGGGCTCAGATGTAGTATCAATAGACACCGCGAATGAATCACCTGAACAATCATTCAAAAACTTGATTAAGCTGCTTGGGGTGTAAATACTTAGAGCCTTTTTTCTAATAAATTAGCAATTAGAAAAATTTAGATAAAATATGATTTCAATAAAGTCTTTAGTTATATCTCTTAGCTTTGTATCAACCATTGTTTCCCCACTTCCTTTATTAAATCGTCGCTAACAAATAACGTGATTTTTAGAGTTAGCTCATTTCACCATGGGGGTTATGAAAAAAATCGCCATGGTAATTTACAAAATACACCCCATCTTAAATTGAGAGTTCCGCATTAAGTCTACTGTTTAGTTAGTCTGCTGTTTAGTAAGTATAAAAGAACAATTTATTACTAAGCTGTCATAGGACTGCAATATAAGCGAAACAAAACCTCCACAATACTTCAACATTTCTGTCATTAAACCTCTTTATCATGTCTGCAAAATTAAATCCTTTAAGTTCCATTAATTACTTTAAATAGCGGTTGAAAACTGCGGAGCAGACAAAAAATGCAAATAAAACAATTTAAAATAAGTGCAATTGCAAGTGCGTTAACTGTAAGCATGGCATTAGTTGGTTGTGGTGGTGACATTAATTTGTCATCAGATGTTGATAACTCAGTAGGCGATACCATTATTAATAACCCTGCACCGGTAACGCCGACTAACCCCGATATTATTCTTGCCGGTAAGGCTAATACTGCGTTAAGTACTGAAGTATCATCAGCACTTGGTTTTGATGTTCAAGTACAAGTTCTTGATAGTAAAATTACTGAAGATACCACTTTAGTTGCTAGTGCGAATGGTAAACCAGTAATGTACGCGCTTAGCGGGGCATTGGAAGTTAGCGGAGTTGATAGCCGAGTAACATTAACCATTGAACCTGGAACTGTTATTTTTGGCCAATCTGGTAATGACTATTTAGTGATTCACCGTGATGGTCAAATTATAGCAAAGGGCACTAAAACCAAACCTATTATCATGACGTCATTACAAGATGTAAAAGGCGAAGCTACAGCGGCTGGCCAATGGGGTGGTGTTGTTATTTTAGGTAATGCACCATCAAATAAATGCCCTACTGATGGCAGTGACTGTGCATTACAAGTTGAAGGTGTTGCTGAAGGGGCTGTCTTTGGTGGTACTGACTGGGAAGACGACTCAGGCAGTTTAAAGTATGTTGTTGTTAAATACGCCGGTTATGAAATAGCCCCAGATAATGAATTAAATGGTGTTACTTTTGCGGGTGTTGGCTCTGGCACTGAAGTTGATTATTTACAAGTGCATTCAAATGCTGACGATGGTGTTGAATTTTTTGGTGGTGCGGTGAACGTTAAACATCTTTTGTTAACTGCTAACAAAGATGACAGTGTTGATTGGGATAATGGCTTTAAAGGCATGTTACAGCATGTTTATATTGAGCATGCCAAAAATTCTGGTGAAGCAAACCGTGCTATTGAAGGTGATAACGACGGTTCAACACCCGATAAAGGGCCTCAATCAAGCCCTATTATTGCCAATATAACCATCATTGGTAATAACTTTGATACTGCCGATAAAGACTCTGAAGGCATTTACTTACGAGAAGGTACGGCAGCGACCATAGTTAATGGAGTAATTACCGGGCCAACAGAAATGGGCGAATGTTTAGAAATAGAAGGTGGCGCAACTTCTTCAGTTACTGTTGATAATGCCAACAGTGGTAAAATTGTTATGCAAAACATGGTAATGGGTTGTACTAATGATGAAAACTTCAAAAATGCCAAAGCGGATGATGGGTCAGTGCTACTTGATTTAGCCACTTGGTTTACCGATGAACCATCAAACACAGTGAGCACTTCTTTATTAATCAACGAATCAGGTATTCCTGATAGTGGTTCTTTGTTAATTGCCGCTGATGCTGGACAGGATGTATCGGTCACACTAAATTCATTTTTTGATAGTGTTGACTATATTGGTGCCTTTGATGGTTCAACTGATTGGCGTCAGGGTTGGGCATTTGGTTATGGCGGCGGGGTGGTAACAGCTAGTGCTGAGGTTGAAGGTTGTCCAACTGGCACTAGTGCAATTTCTCCAGCTGATGGCGTGACAACAACTTGTCAAATTTCAGGAAGAATTACTGCGGATCTTACCTTAACGGCTAACAATTTATATGCCTTAAGTGGTGCCGTATTTATCGGTGAAGACAAAGCAAACTCAGCCACCTTAACTATTGAAGCAGGTACCACTATTTTTGGTCGCTCTGGTGGTGACTATCTAGTGGTGAGTCGTGATTCAATGATAGAGGCTAATGGCACATCAACTAACCCTATTACCTTTACCTCTAGTGAAGATATTACCGGTGATACCACAGGTGCAGGTCAGTGGGGCGGTATTGTACTACTAGGTAATGCGCGATCTAATAAATGCCCAACCGATGGCAGTGATTGTGCACTTCAAGTAGAAGGTGTTGAAGAGGGGGCGGTATTTGGCGGTACTGACGACAATGATAGCTCAGGCACGTTACGCTACGTTGTTGTTAAACATGCAGGTTATGAAATTGCCCCAGATAACGAGCTCAATGGTATTACCTTCGGCGCAGTTGGTTCAGGCACTAAAGTTGAATATATCCAAGTACATGAAAACGCTGATGACGGAGTTGAGTTTTTTGGCGGCACGGTTAACGCTAAATACTTGGTATTAACGTCAAATAAAGATGACAGTGTTGATTGGGATAACGGTTATCGCGGCAACTTGCAATATGTACTGGTAAAGCATGCTCCCGAAAACGGTGAAGCAAACCGCGGTATCGAAGGGGATAATGACGGTTCTACGCCAAACAAACTTCCACAATCAAACCCTACTATTGCCAACATGACCATTATTGGCAATGGCTTTGACAGTGCAGATAAGGACTCTGAAGGTATTTATTTACGTGAAGGGACTAAAGCGCAGTTATTTAACTTTGTTGTAACGGGCACAAGCGGCATGGGGGAATGTTTTGAAATTGAAGGGGGGTCAACGGCCTCAATAACGGTTGACCAAGCACTCGCAGGGGAAACGGTAATAAGTCATTCGGTCTTTGCCTGTGAAGAAAACTTCAAGTCAGCGAAAACTAGCGATGGCAGTGTATTGCTTGATACTCAAGATTGGGTATTAAATCAAAACGCTGACAACAGCACTGAAGCATCTCAAACAGATGTTGTTGATGGTATTTTCACCATTGATACCACCACGCCTAAAGACTTCTCTGGAGATGCATTTTTTGATAATGCAAACCATATTGGCGCGGTAAGTGCTGACAACGACTGGACGAAAGGCTGGACAGTAGGTTTAGAGTAATAGCCGACATATCCTAGTAATTAACCTCAGACTTTATTTTAGGTAGATACTCTATCACTCGTCATTCCGGTAGTTCTTTAGGCCGGAATCTATGATATTTAACAACAAGATCCCCGACTAAAATAACTCGGGGATGACGATTTTTATAGTTATGGCTTATCTAGCGTTGAAGTTAATCATTACCCTACGGTTCTCCTTATCATGAGGTTAAAAATGAACAAGCAAAAATACCCAAACAAACAAGAAAATAAAACTAGCGGGAAAGACTTTAGTTTGACCCGTTTATCAATGGCAATATTAACCAGTATTGTCAGCTTTACCAGCCTTGAAACATTCGCTGAAGAAAGTTTTATTGGTGATGAAGAACAAGTAATGGAAGAAGTGGTGGTAAAAGCTAGTCGCCTTAAGGGCACGGCAAGTGCCGTGATTGAAGAGCGTAAAAACCAAGCTTTTATTGCCGACATATTAGGCGCAGAACAAATAGCCAGAACTGGTGACAGTGATGCAGCTGGCGCATTACGTCGAATGACAGGATTAACCCTCGTTGATGGTAAATTTATCTATGTACGTGGTTTAGGTGAGCGTTATTCAAGTACCCAACTCAATGGCGCCGCCGTGCCAAGCCCAGATCCTACAAGAACGGTTATTCCTCTGGATTTATTTCCTTCGACGATTATCGAATCTCTATCGGTTCAAAAATCCTACTCACCTTCAATGCCTGCTCATTTTGGTGGCGGTAATGTTGATATTCGATTGAAGACCATACCGAATGAGTTTGTTTTTAATGTTTCAGCTAATATTGGTAGCAATACTAATAATATTGATGAAGGTTTTACCTACAACGGTGGTGATAACGATTGGTATGGTAAAGATGATGGCACTCGTGCAGCTCCTATGGCACTAAAGCAGTTATGGCAGACCCATACCCCGTTGAATGAATTATCACAGCAAGATAATCGTGAAATTGCGGCGCAATTAAACCGTGATTATGACCCTTATAAAGATACTGTAGCACCGACAACGGGTGTAGATATCAGCCTAGGTGATAGTTTTGAGCAGGGTGATTTCAAGTTTGGTTACTTAACCGCATTGTCATATGATAATGAATGGCTTGTTTCACAACAATATGAAGGCCAAGATTATGTTAATCAAGGGGATGGTATATGGTCTCTAGTCCGTGGTTTTGATGATGTACAAGTTACCGAACATTCAGTACGTTTAGCGGGTATGTTTAACTTTGGTGTTGAATATTTACGTAACCACCGTGTTGATTTTAGCTCTACCTACTTAAGCGATACCAGAGATGAAATCAAAGATAAATTAGGCAATACCAACAATGTATTAATTAGTGATGGTCTACGGGTTCGTGACAGCGAAGTTAATTATGAAGAGCGAGAAATGATTGCCAATCAACTACGCGGTACACACAACTTTCCTCAATTATTTAATATTGGACTTGACTGGAAATACTCTCACGCTACCTCAAACCGTTATGCACCGGGTAACATTACCACACGTTATATTATTGCTGATGGCTCTGGCGATGGAATAGAAGATGGCGAGTTTGATTTAATCAATGAAAGTTCACTGCGTAAAGCAACAACCGCTTCTCGTTACAGTTTTCAAGATTTGAACGACAAAGTTGAAAATTACGGTTTTAATGCCTCAATTCCTTTAACCTTTGACAATAGCGATGTAGAGATAAAAGTGGGGGCTGATTTTATTGAAAAGTCACGTGACTCTTTTGCTCGCCGAATTGATATTAATACCTTAGCTTTTGATAAAATCGATTTATCGGGTCATCAAATGAATAACATACTAACCGATGAGGTGATGCTTAATCATGCCCTTAATGGCAATGAACTGATTATTCGAGATACCTCTATTGCTGGCGATGACTATTACTCAGCTCAATTAATTGACGCCTACTACGTAGAAGCCGATGTGATGTTTGCTCAAAGCTGGCGAGTAACCGGTGGCGTTCGTTGGGAAGGTTATCGTCAAGTGGTGGCACCGCTTGATCCCGCTACTGGTCAGTTTGACCTACCGGCACAGCCAAGTGTCGAAGATTTAGACAAACTGGTTTATAAACAAGATGATTTTTTCCCCGCGCTAGCGCTTACTTATATGATGAGTGAACAAATACAGTTTCGTGCTTCAGTGTCACAAACTACTATTCGTCCTGATATTCGAGAAGTCGCACCGGCGACCTATATAGATCCCCTAACTGGTTTTCCTATCGGTGGTACTCCTAGTGTAGAAAGTACTGACATTATTAACTACGACTTACGTTGGGAGTGGTACTTAGCAACGGGTGAAAATTTCTCTGTTGGCCTGTTCTACAAAGATATGGATAAACCGATTGAAGCCGTTCAGTCGCCTTCGCAAGATGGCCCGCCACTTATCCGTATTGCTAATGCAGAAAATGGTGAGGTCTATGGTGTAGAGTTCGAATTTTTAAAAGATGTCACCTTTTTGGGCTCCTTTGGTGAAGACTTTTTCTTGTCGGGTAACTTAACGTTAAGTGATTCAGAAATAAATATTGATACCCAAAGCGTGGTTGATCAAACGGGGGTTTCAACCACTATTACTAATCCTACACGCCGTATGACGGGACATTCAAAATATGTCGTAAATCTAAATGTTGGTTATGATGCGCCTAATGGCAACCATTCAGCAACACTAGCGTATAACGTCTTTGGTGATCGTATTATTATCCCTGGCATTGACGGCAAGGATGATGCGTATGAGCAGCCTTTCCATTCATTGGATTTTGTTTATACCTATTACCCAACATACTCATCAACCATTAAAGTTAAGTTGAAGAACCTACTCGATCAGGAAAAACGTATTGAGTTTGATGATACGCTTCTGCGTAGTGAAACTCGAGGTGTTGGTTTTGAAGTTGCGCTAAAATGGAGCTTTGAATAATAATTCACTTACAGGATGAATTATTCTCTTACACAAACAGCATAAGCTAAAGGTTACTTACTGTGATCTTTAGCTTTTTCTATTAACGATTGGTTACAAAATACGACTATATTTTTTAGCTATATACTAACCAATAATGTTGTTATCTATAACAATTTTCTTTTAGGTATAATGTATGCAATTCCAAGGTTGGGTTAATAAAGCATTGCTTTTATTGTATATAAGCTTTTGTTGAAAGGGAGGGTACTCTCATTTGATTTTTATTTAGCGTTGGAATTTAACGTTATTAAATTTATCAATACAGGAGTTTTACCATGAACATTAAAAAATTATCAATCGCCACACTTTGTGCTTTTTCATTTGTTGCCTCAACCAATGCTATTGAAGTATCAGCAGCAGACAATTCAGTTTTTAGTGAACTGTGTGTTACCGCATCAGCGGGTAATCGAGCAGCCTTTAGCAAGGCAATTAAATCATCAGGATATTCCCCAGCTTTCATTGCTAAGCAAGTGCAATGTAACGGACAAAGCATTCAGAAATTTATTGAAACTAATGGTAAAAATGCATCGTCGATGTTAGTGATGTTAGATCATAAAACTAATGGACAAACAATTGAATTAGCTAAAAAATAAAGCAACTGGTAAAATAGCGTTATTGCTCTTTTGATTTTCAATTCGAAAGGGCAATAACCTAATCCAAGTCATTGGAGTCACTTACTTTATTTAGGACAATACTTTGCAAATATTATTGATCAGCGGCAGTCAAAGAAATCATTCAAAAAGTGCCGAGGTTGCTAAATTAATTCAACGTAACTTACTAGACCAGCAAGGCTCAGTTTCATCAGAAGTTGTTTCCTCAGAAATCCTAGAGTTATCTGCTTATCCTAGTTTGCTCGCTCATTATGGCAGTGATGCTGAAAATAATAATGATCTAGCAAAAGATAAAGATGAGGTTCTTGCAAAACTCTATGCTTGTGACGCGGTTGTCTTTATTGCGCCGGAGTGGGGAGGCATGATCCCTCCTGCATTGGTTAATTTACTTTTATTAACCGCAAATGGTTCTGCAAATGGTTTACCTTTAGGCCACAAACCGGCATTTGCCGTTGGCGTTTCAGCCTCTGGTGGCGGAAGTAATGCTATCTCTTTATTAAAAAGTTATGCAGCGAAAAATAGCCATTTAGTTTGGCTACCGCTACATGCCATTATTACGAATGTTGATTCTTTCTTGACTCATCAATGGCAGCCTGAATGCCATAGCGATGACAGAATAGCTCAACTTCAATCTCGGTTAGCTGTTGGTATTAACAGTTTATTTGTCTATGCCAAGCAATTATCTCCGGTTAGAGAGGAATTAGTCGCGTTATCTAAAGTGCATCCCTTCGGGCAATAAATTGTCTAATAGTTGATTGTATTTTCGCAGTCAACTTTCTTAATCCCTTAATAATTTATGGAATCAATCGCTAAAGTATCTTTGTTTGCATGATATGTGGATCTTCGAATAAAGTGAGAATTCTCAGTTAGTTTTTTCTCAGCTGTAGTTCTACCAATTCCATTAAGTTATTGCTCAGTCGAGCGCCTTACCTTGATTTGTTTTCCTTACGCACAACAAGATCACAAGCTTAATAGAAATGGTATTGAACTGGGATAAATCGATTGAAAACATTACCTAAAACGCCTCTAGAAAACATACAAAACTTCATCATTCGTTAGAAAGTCAATAGGCAAAATGCGCTTGGCTAACGGCAAGGCAGTGTTTAAGAGGTTTATCGTGATACTTAGTTACTTAATATTTAGGCCTATTATTGTTCATCTACTTAAACTGCGTTATTAGGTTACAGCTTAGTGTACAAAGAAAAAGTCATACAAACGTCTGACCATATTATTGACTAGTTTTATTGTTTAAAAAAATTTTAGATACACGGACAAATTCTTCTTTATTTTCAGCATCGTGACCACCATGACCAACATTGGGAATAATCCAAAGGTCAGAATTAGGCAGATACTTTCTTGAACGTATAACCTCTTCTAGTGGCACACCTTGGTCATTGTCACCGGCAACGATCAGGGCGTTTGTCTTAATTCTTTTTAGATCGTCATTACTAAGCCGAATCGAATAATTCTTAAATTGTTCAAACATAATGCGAACTTGCTGATCAGACTTATGAGCACCTTTTATCCAAGGGTAATCTTTAGCGATTTCATAAGTAAATGATTTTTCTATTTCAGGGTAATCTTTAATGGACCAACTGCCCAAAGAACCAATTGTAACCATAGAGTCTATGACCAATGGGTTAATTAATGCGAGTTGATAAAGTACATCACCACCGTAGCTAAAACCGAGTGCATTGATTTTATCTAGCTTCAAATGTTGGATTAAGGTATTTAAATCTTCTGCAACCTTCTTAATCGACAATGTTTCAGTAAAGGCATCAGATTTACCATGTCCAGGTAAATCAACCAAGTAAACTTGATATTCATCAATATAGTCATTCACATGATCACGCCAAACTCCAGATGATTGGGTATAACCGTGAAGTAAAAACAAAGGCGTACCTTTGCCATAAACTTCGTAATAAATATTTTTTCCGTTAATAATGACTGTTTCTGCTTTTGTTGGTTGGTTAGCAAGGCAATTTGATGACATTAATACTCCGATTAATATAATAAATTTTTTTAGCATAAGATTAAGTACTTCTTTGTCTATTAGTTTGATTTAAGATTTATGTAGCAAATATAAAGTTGTGTTGTTCAAGGGGCACGGTAAATGGTTTCACTATCAGTATGCCTCTAGAATAGTGTTAGCGCGTAAATACGTCCTTCGTGCTTACCCACTTTATAACCCAGTCATTAGCTGGCGCATTATGTGACCAGTGACCCGAAGCATAAAACAGGTACTGCCCATCGGGAGTGACATATGGGTTACCAAGATTTTTAGTGTTAATGTTATCTGATAGCCTTCTCGGGAGTTGCCAATCACCGTTGTCACGATATGAAATGTAAATTTCTAGAAAGTCATCGAACTTTTTTTCAAAAAGTAGATATGACTCGTCTAGCGCTACGAATGGGGTCAAGGTGTTTTGGTTTTCTCCGTTAGGAAATACTATTTTTTTAGCCTTTTGAAACACCCCCTCGAGCGGCTCGGTGATAAACAAGGCCATATCACTAAAATCAGGATTGTAGCTGTGAAAATACAGTCGGCCCGAACGAGTTAGTGATGGATGGGAGGTCGATTTACCATCCATTCCTGGTATGTTTATCCATTCTGCTTTGCTCCATCCGTCTGGCATCTTTTTACTTCGCCAAATATGCCAATTACTAGAATTTCCTTCTTTTGTAATTGGCCGAGTGGAACTGAAGTAAACCCACTGACCATCTTCAGTGAAATGAACACCATGTTCTAGATATGAAGAATTGAAGAAGGCCTCTTTTGGAGCTGTCCATTGATCACCTAATTTCCTTATGTACATCACAGTAAACTGACTGAAGCTTGCATTAGACAGTGTATAATAATACTCGTTCATATCTGGTGTAAAAACACCTGCATGAGCGAGTTGCTTATCGGGAGTTAACTCTGGCTTGAATAGTACCGGTGAATCGATTGGCGGGTATTCACCCAAATATTTTTCTTGCTCAGTATTCATTGTAGTATTGCACCCTAGTATCGCTGTTAAAAGAAACAGACCGATAGATTGTTGTATTGTTTTCATAACGATAAATTACCTCATAAAGTATGACCTTAGTTTGTCTAACAGTACTTGCCGTTAAGGAGAAGTATTCGAAGCGTTTTGGCATTTTGTATGCGGCACTTTCGTTATCATTCCAGCTCCATATTTACGTTTTTATCTGGCGAATTCTATTCTCAACAGTTATGATAAATTTAAATGTGACATTATAGGGCATATTAAATGGGCCGAGGATCAACTATTGGAAAGCTCGAGCGACTGGATCAGTTAATAGGCAAGCTAAAAACTGGCGAAACATATACGGCAGCTACTTTGGCCGAAGAGCTTGGTGTGAGTTTGCGAACTATGATGAGAGATCTAAAAACGCTAAGGGATAAGGGATATCCTATTGATGCTGACAAGGGCAGAGGTGGTGGTGTGAGGCTTTATCCACGGTGGGGGGTTGGTCGACTAACCATGAACTATCGAGAGGTTATTGACTTGCTGCTTGCTCTGAATGTCTTGGAAAAACTGAATTCTCAATTGTTTTTAAACAATCTAGAATCCATTAAGAATAAGCTATACGCAAGCTTTCCTGACACTCAACGTCCTAAAATCCGTAAGATAAGAAATAGAATACTGATCGGTGAACTGGCACCTACAACAGTCATACAGAATTATTCCACGACAGTTAACAATCAACAAAACGACACCATCCTAGAAAGTTTCTTCGATCAAAAATGTCTAGATATTCGCTATAAACAAAAAGACGGCACCATTTCAGAACGGTTAATAGAAATTCACTTTCTATATTTAAATTGGCCAATCTGGTATTTGATATGTTTTGACCATCTGAGAAAGGAGCCGCGAACGTTTCGAATTGACAGAATTCAAGTCGCTAATATTACTGGGGAGAAATTCCAAAGTAAGATTGTTAGCTTCTTTTCACCTGAACTTGAGAAATTTTCATCTCGCCTTTGATATTTATAGATAATGGGAGGCATAGCGCTCATGTAAAAGCCCTGTGAATGTGGTGGCCTAGTGATAATGGCCAATAATTTATTCGTATTTATTTGACCATGTGAATAATAAATGCAAAATTTAGAGTGAAAAGCTAAGGAGGTAAGAGTCACAAAGCGTGATAGATCAAAGAATATTTCAATGGCTACTTAGGTTAATTGTTAACGTTAATACCCGAATATCAATGGCGGTAATGAGCTTGCAGGAGTCAGAACATCACCAAAGCCGATTGAACATAACCGCACGGGCTCCTGCGCTACCAAAGCGGTCGTTCATATAATTTATTGGAATGTTTTCAAAGTGCTTTAGCTGACGTAAGTAACTGAAAAGCTTAATGTCTGCTAGAGCGAGGTATAGTCATTCAAGTATTAAGGAGTAAGGCTCACTTGGGGCGCATTACAGACATTAGCTACAAATTTTTTGCCATATATTTTCTATGAATTATTACATATTGTTACTAAGACGTCTTAGTAACACACAATCAATTATAAATATGACCAACAGAAATCACCTAACCACCTGAATTTAATCCGCTTTATTTAGTGTTTGGTGAGAGGTAGTTACTAAGACCTCTAAGTAACCTTTTAAATTTGTATTATATTTAGTGTTAATTGTTTCTAATGTATTGAAAATATGGGATATTGATGTAAATTAAATGTTACTTATGGTACGAAGGTTACTAAGACGTATCCATAATAAGCTGTAAGCAATCATCAATTGAATTAAGGAGTAACATTTATGCTAAAAAGAGTTATTTTGATATTAGTTTTTTTATTTATATCTCATGAAGGTAAAGCGCTCGAAATTGATAATATTGAATTTGATGTAAACAAATTAAATGAACATGTTTATATTTTAGCTCAGCCTTATGGCGAAACATTGATTAATTTTGGTGTAGTAGTCGGGAAGGACGGAGTTGTATTGATTTCATCTATGATGCTAGACCATGCGCCAACTATAGAAAAACTAATTAAGAACCTAACTGGTAGTAAAGTTAAATATGTTATCAATATTGATCCTGATAATTATCATCACCATGCCAATAAATATTTTGCGTCAAAGGGAGCGATTATTGTTGGGCAAAATAACATAAAAAATAAAAATAAATTTGTAGATATCAGCTATGAAGATAAGGTTACTATTGACGTTGGCACTGAAGTGATTGACGTAGTACATACGTCAGCGAGAAATCCTGGGGACTCCGCGATTTATCTTAAAAATAGCAATATTGTCTTTTTAGGTGACTCGTATAGAAATGATTGGATAGCATTCTCAAATACAAGCGGTTATAAAACGCATTTAGAAGCACTTAAACTCATTTTATCGCTTGGTAACAAAACCACCAAATATGTTCCTGGCAACAGGAAGAGTGTGGTTTATAGTAACGTTCATGGTGTTGATAAGGCAATGAAGCTTCACTTAAATTTTGCTGAAACAGTAAAAGAACTTTCAATTAAGGGCCTTTCAGTAGACGCGATAACAAAAAACGGAAAAATACTTGAAATTGTAAAAAACTTGGAAAGATACAATGAGTTTAAAGGCTATCTAAATGAACATGTTCAAGATGTAATTAATAGCATCTAAATAATTGCTAACAAGGCGTTTAATACGGACAAAAACAGTGGGTTACGTTTTGCTTCGCTACACATTTTAACCCACTATTTTAGTCCGCTTAACGCGGCGTTATATTTTTGGAGTGACCTATGCTCACTAAAGAACGGCTGAAGTTGTATATAAAACTGGATGGTAGCATTGATTCTTATCAGCGCTTAGAGAATAAACTTGAGCCGAACGAAACAATATCCGGTGATGTCTGGGCAGTGATCGTTGATATAAGTCAACGATTAGTCCTCCGTCGTTGTAAGATCGAGTCAAAAACATACGCCAGCGAAACGGACCAACTCATAAAAAAGCATATACACGACAAAGAATTGCTCGAGCAACTAATTTCATTTTGCAATGATAAAAAATAGGAGCTTGGTGGAAATATTGGCAATAAAACATAACCAGGCCATGAACTCGATACAAAATCTAATCTGAACCAACCATATAGCTTTCATAGCTAATGACCGCAATGTGGCATTACTTAGCGTTAATAGGTTAAATACCAACGGCAGCTTAGAGTCAAACTAGCCCCACAAACAAGTTGTAAGTTTTGGTAAGAATGACCTGAATATGATCATGCTTTCACATAAGCTCGATTTCCGAGTTAGGCTCAAAGTTGCCGTTATGCTAGCTACACAAATTCTCATTTATTGACACAACTTTCACCTTTTAATGCAGCTCTACAAATCCTGCCGCTGAAATTAATTTACCTTCGCCATTTCATGTAAAAAATTGGTCACTAATTTGTCATTTAATAAAGCTGCAATAAATGTGACACCTAACCGTAACATTTTCTGATTAAACTTAGCGCATAAATTAAATGAGATCGGACGAATTAAATGAATTCGTTTGGCATAAATCCCTAGGTAAAAAGGTTTACTTATGAAATCTTCGACATTGGCACGAGTTATTCAGGTCAGCTTAATAATCAGTGCAAGCACCTGTTCTTATATGAGTTTCGCGCAAGACAATCAGTTAAAAGAAGTGGTTAGTGCAGGAAAAAAAATTAACCAGTCGGCGAGCATCTCTCAGCAAAAAGTTAATCAATTAACTGAGCAAACTCAAACAAAATTACAGGCATTTAAAACCGTTAATAAAGAACTAGATGGCTTACAAGTATACAACCAGCAAATGCAAATTCAGCTGCAGCATCAGCTTGCTCAAATAGATGAATTGTCAGTATCTATGCAGCAGGTCAGTATTATTGAACGTCAAATATCACCCTTAATGGCTAGTATGATCAGCACACTTGAAATCTTTGTTGAGCTCGATGTGCCTTTTCTTGAGCAAGAGCGTGAAAAACGAATCAATGATCTAAAGTCTATGATAACGCGTGCTGACATTCCTGTTTCTGAAAAATTTCGTCGTGTTTTAGAAGCATACCAAGTTGAGGTTGATTACGGTCGAACAATTGAAGCTTACACCGGCCTATTAGCTGTTAACGGTAGTGAGCGAGATGTTGATTTTCTACGTATTGGACGAGTGAGCTTGGTCTATAAAACGCGAGATGGTAATACTCTGGGTGTTTGGCAGCAATCAACTAAAAACTGGCAGGCGCTTGATGGTGATTATCGCTTAGCGATAAATAAAGGCCTACGTATTGCCCGCAAGCAACTCGCCCCAGATCTGATGATTGTGCCAATCAATGCTGAATAAACGCGGTTAATAAGTGTTGTGATTAAGGATAAATAATGAAAAATATTGTGATTAAAAATAGGGTTACCAAAAAAAGAGCAAATGCATTAAGTCTACTGTCTGTATTGTTTGGCTTAACATTAACTTGTTTGTCAGCTCAGGCGGTTGATGCAACCAGTTTAGACGAGTTGTTAAATAAACTTGCTCAAGGAAATATTGCCCAAAGTAGTCAAAACAAAATGCGTGAAGCAGAGTTTATGGCTAAAAAAAATCAACAGAGTCAATTACTGGCAGGCGCAACAAAACAAAGAGATGGGGCGATTGTCTTAAGTAATCAACTTGAAACAAACTTTCAAGACAATGAAGTTGTGCTAGCCAATAAAACTGATGCGCTAAATAAACGAATGGGCGAGTTAAAAGAACTTTTTGGTGTATTACAGCAAGTTGCCAGTGATACCCGAAGTAAGTTTCAAACTTCAGTTATTTCAGCGCAAATTCCAGGGCGAAGTGTATTTCTTGATGAGTTAACAAAAAGTATGGGTTCAACGTCTAAGTTAGCATCCATCGAAGAAATTGAGCGTTTATGGTTTGAATTACAACGTGAAATGACGCAAAGCGGTAAAGTGGCCAAATTTGAACGTGAAGTGGTACTAGCTAATGGGGATAAAGCCAAAACTGAAGTGATACGTATTGGCGGGTTTAACCTTGTAGCTAATGGTAAATATTTAGAATATATCGATGAAACGGGCTCTGTTGCTGAACTTATTAGGCAACCATCGTCTCGTTATGTCAGTAGTGCACAAGCACTTACAGAAAACCAAGGTCAACTGGTGGCGTTTGCCTTGGATCCAACCGGCGGTTCTATTTTAAGTTTACTGGTACAAGCTCCTGATATTGTAGAGCGTATAGAACAGGGCGGCACAGTAGGTTATATCATTTTAATTATTGGTGCTATAGGTTTATTAATTGCCATCGAGCGTTTTATCAGCTTGTTTTTAATTGGCAGTAAAGTTAGCAGGCAACTTAAAGCGGATAAACCAAGTGCCGATAACCCACTGGGTCGTGTAATGCTAGTGCAAAGTGAAAATCCAAACCTTGATACCGAGACCTTAGAGCTTAAATTATCAGAGTCCATTTTGCGTGAAGTGCCAATATTGTCGAAAAAGCTCACTGTTATCAAAATTATTTCAGTAGTCGCGCCTTTAATTGGCTTATTAGGTACGGTAACTGGAATGATTGTTACTTTTCAGGCAATTACCTTATTTGGTACTGGTGATCCTAAGCTAATGGCCGGTGGTATTTCGCAAGCACTTGTTACCACCGTCCTAGGTTTAGTCGTCGCTATTCCCATGGTATTTATTTCTACCATGCTCAATACTCGCAGCCGAGGCATTATTAATATTTTACAACAAGAAAGTGCCGGAATTATAGCTCAACGAGCAGAGCAGGGAGCATAAAGCATGATGATGCTTAGCGAAATGATGCAAACCATCATTGAGTTTCTCGACACTGGCGGTCAGGTATTGACAGTTATCGCTGGCGTTGTTTGTTTGATGTGGTTACTCATTTTTGAACGCATTGGCTTTATTTTTATTAGCTACCGAGTGATAAAACGTCAATTAAAATTAACATGGCAAGAACGGACTGAACAGCAGTCATGGCATGCAGAGCAAATTAGACTCGCTTTAATTTCCAGAGGTCATGCCAAGTTAATGAATAACCTACCACTAATACAATCCTTAGTAGTGCTATGTCCGCTATTAGGCTTGTTAGGAACAGTTACAGGCATGATTCAAGTATTTGACGTTATGGCAGTTTCAGGTAGTGGTGATGCAAGGTCTATGGCATCTGGGGTCTCTAGAGCGACCATTCCAACAATGGCTGGCATGGTGGGTTCGCTTTCAGGTGTATTTGCTTCAACTTGGTTGCAACGTAAAGCCAAACGAGAAACACAATTACTGGAAGAAAGTATGCCAATTGTTCATTAGAAATTGAGCAAGCTAATTTAACAAGAGAGTTGAAAATATAATTGACCAACAATGCTAATAATATAAATCATTAATGCCTCAGTTGAGATAAATAAAGCGGTATTAAAACGAATAATTAGGGAGAACTTTATGCGCTCATCATTAGCGAAAATGTTACAAGAACAAGATGAAAAAGAAGACATAGATATGACTCCAATGCTTGATGTGGTGTTCATTTTATTAATATTCTTCATCGTTACCGCGTCATTTGTTAAAGAGGCTGGTATTGATGTTAATCGCCCTGAAGCGGCAACGGCGGTAAAAAAACAGCGAGCAAACATTTTAGTTGCCATTAGTGATAAAGGTGATATTTGGATTAATAAAAGAAAAATTGATATCCGTGCAGTACAAGCAAATATAGAGCGCATGAAGGCTGAAAATCCTCAAGGGACAGTAGTGATTCAAGCAGATAAAAAATCAACCACCGAGACCTTAATTAAAGTTATGGATGCAGCACGGGCAGCAGGGGTATTTGATGTATCAATTGCCGCATATGAGGTTTAGTGATGGAGAGTCTATTAAGAAATAGCTATGTCCGTTATGCCATTGGCTTAGTGTTAGCCATGACCACCACTTTCTTTTTGCTTTTTGGTATGCAAACACTTATTGCTGGTGGTAATGATGCCATGACAGATGCACCTAAAGGTAATGTGCTTGATTTTATTCGCTTGAAAAAAGAGCAAGTACTAGTGAAAAAAGACCGAAGACCAACAAAACCACCTAAACCAAAAGAGCCGCCACCGCCAATGGTGCAACCTCAAAAGCAACAAGTAAATCCTAATGCTCAGGCGATAGAAACAAATTTCTCAGCAGACCTGCAAGCTGATGTTGGTTTGTCAGGCGGTCTAAGTTTAGACAGTAATGACGGTGATTATTTACCGATAGTTAAGGTTGCTCCCATATATCCAAGACGTGCCCAAAGTAGAGGTATTGAAGGTTTTGTTATTGTTGAATTTGTCGTTACTAAAAATGGTTCAGTGCGCGACCCCATTGTGGTTAAAGCAGTGCCGGCGGATATTTTTGATCGTGCGGCAGTTGCGGCAACATTGAAGTTTAAGTACAAACCTCGTGTGGTTGATGGGGTGGCAATGGACGTTGTCGGTGTGCAAAACAAAATAACTTTTGAAATTGATGGTTAGGAGATCTCATGTTTAAACTTATTAGTTCATTATTTATCACCAGCTTATTAGTGGTTATGCCAAGCCTTGTTTTTGAAGGCAATAGTGCGCAAGCTGCCGAGGCTGAACAATCAGTAAAAAAAATAAAACGTTCAAAAAAAGTACCGGCGATGCGCAACCGTGTCTATAGCCAACTTGCCAGAGCGCAGAAACTTGCAGACGAAGGAGATAAAATTGAAGGATTTAATGTTCTTGATGAAGTCAAAGACCGTATTGACAGTTTAAACAGCTATGAACGGGCAATGCTCTTTAATTTTTATGGCTTTATGTATTACGGTAATGAAGATACTGCGTTAGCAATTGATAGTTTTAATCAGGTTATTGCTGAGCAGGATATTCCTGAGCCTTTATATTTATCAACGCTGTACTCACTTGCACAGTTATCTATGCAGCAACAAGACTTTCAGCAAACATTAAAGTACTTAAATAAGTGGCAGCAGGCTAATAATAAAAAGCTCAATACCAGTCAGCAAATGTTATTTGCTCAAGTGTATTATCAAACCAAAGATTACCAGCTCTCGTTAGACCGTATTGAGTTAGCACGACTTATTACACCTCAAAAAGTCGCTAAAGAGCATTGGTTGATTTTACAACGTGCTAATTATTTTGAGTTAAAGCAGTCAATGCAGGTAACTAAAGTCATGGAGCAACTAGTTCGACACTATTCAAAAGCAGAATATTGGTTACAACTTGGTGCTATGTATGGTGAAACAAACCAAGAAAACAAACAGCTAGCCATTATGGAGGCCGCTTGGCAAGCAGGCTATATTAATAGTTCATTACAAATACTAAACCTAGCTCAGCTATACCGTTTTCACGGTGTACCTTTTAAAGCCGCGAAATTATTGGAAGAAGCCATTGGAAGTGGTGCAATCACAGCACAAGAAAAACACTTAGGCTTGTTAGCGCAGGCCTATATTGCGGCAAAAAATGATGAAAAAGCTATTGAGGTATTAATTAAGGCTGCCGATATAAGTGAAAGTGGACAATTTGATGCGCAACTTGCTCAAACCTATTTAAATCTAGAAAAGTGGCTGTTAGCCATTATTTCTGCTGATAAGGCTTTGTCACTGCAAGCGAGGAAAAATGTGAGTAAAAACAAAAGTGACGTGAAAAGTTATAACAGCCAAGCCGGTACCATGTTGCTAGTTAAAGGTATAGCTAGCTTTAATCTAAAAGACTATGGGTTAGCAAAACTTGCATTTACCCATGCGAAAAAGCACAGCCAAGTGAAAAAAACAGCTCAACAATGGTTCCATTATGTTGATAGAGAGCAGAACCAAGCAGCACAACTGGCAATGTTAAGGTAGAAAATAACCGCTATCTTATTTAACAATCACTTTCATGCCTGTCATTTGACTAGTTACCATTATTTGGCAGGCGAGACGTGAGGTAGGTTGTTTTGTTCGTATTTTAGCAAGTAATTGTTGTTCGTCAGGTGACTTACTGGGCAATTTTTCAAAGAATTTTGGTTCAATCATTACATGGCAAGTTGCACAGTTACAGCCGCCATTACAAATAGCCTTAATGCCTGAAATATTATTTTCAACCGCTGCTAACATTAAGTTCACACCGTTTTGTGCTTGCACTACTTTTATATCACCATTGGCTAGTTTAAATATAATCTGCGTCATTGCTATCCTTGAATGCAAAAATACTCTTTGTACTAGACTATAGTTGATATCCAAAAATTCAATAGACAAAGTTTACTACAAGCTTAAGTTTTCGAGGCTTATCATAATGTTCTATTTTTTACTCGCTTTAAATATCACTTGATGATTATCATCGGTGAGCATTAATAGGCCATGTTCAATCGTAACTTGAGTTACCTTCGTTAAGGCGGTTAAAAATCGTTGTTCTTGATTCATTAACGTTTCAGCGCACATCATCATAGTACCGGCGGCTTGAGAAAAATGTAGCTTGCTGTTACTGCCATCAGTTGCCTTTGTAAGTTGGTAACTTGACATTAAACGGTTACATGAGCTGTTTCCTGATAATCTGCCGTCTTCGGTAAAGGTAATACTGGCAGGGCTGCGGTCAATGACAGGCCTTTGTTCTATAAATTCGACTAACCAACTGCCTTGTAGATTGGTCTTTGTTACTGCGGGTACTACTGGGGTTGAAATATTACTACAAGCACTAAGCATAAATGCAATACAGATAAAGCTATAAGATGACTTATTCATTGATAACCCTTAAGTTGATAAGAAGTGACAGACCGCTAATTTAACGTGCTTAAAGTGAAAGTGCAAATAGGGTAACTATTGATTTATTGAGTAATGGTGGTGCTTTTAATCTAAAGTAAGACCATGTAGAATCACATAAAAATAACAATACTGTTAAGGAAAACGTTTGAAAAAAATGAGCCAAAGTGACAATTTTGTTTACTTAACCTTCTCTTTAATTTTACTGTTACTTGGTACGGCATTAGCGCAACAGTTTTTTTCTTATTCAGTACAACATTTAATGCAATCTACCACTGTTATCACCCTTATTGTTGCTGTATGGGGCGTCGATTCTGAACGGCTCATCCTACGAAAAGCCCTTATTTTCCCTGTTGCAATCGTTGCCGTGGCACTAATCACTTTTTGGTTGGATAGCACTGGCTTTGATCACATTCACTTATTTTTGTTATTAATTTTCTTTATTACTACCGCACAAAAAACCGCTAAGCAAGTATTGTTTACCGGCGAAATTGATGGTAATAAAATATTAGGGGCAATTTGTTTATATTTGTTAATGGGCTTGATTTGGGCGATTTTATTCACTTTGATGCAATTATCGTTTGTTGATGCCTTTCAAAATTTAGGTGATAACACTGAGTGGTTTACCTTGTTCCCTGATTTTATTTACTTTTCATTTGTCACCTTAACTACACTCGGTTTTGGTGATATTTCTCCTGTACAACCTGTCGCTAGATTTTTGGTCTATTTAGAAGCCATTGTTGGACAGTTTTATTTAGCCATTTTAGTTGCAAGCTTAGTCGGCTCCAGAATGTCTTCTCTTGCTAAACCGCATAAGTGATTGATAGGAATGTAATTGATAGGAAAAATAAAACAGAATAAAACTATAACAAACAAGATCAAACTAAAGAAAAACAACCATTTTATCGCTATATATATTTAAAACAATAAGAGGCAATTATGAGTCAAGCAAATGATACTGCTGATAACCGAGCATTTAACCGTCGTGTTATTGATATAACCATAAAAATTGGCGCAATTGCGTTAATTTCGTTTTGGTGCTTTCAAATTATCAGTCCCTTTATATTATTGGTGATCTGGGGAGCTATACTCGCTGTCGCTTTATTTCCAGTTCATAAAAAACTGACCTCATTACTTAAAGGTAAAAAATCAATAGCCTCAGCACTCATTGCCATTGTTGGAATATCTCTTATTGCTTTGCCGGCAATTCAACTTTCTGCTTCTTCAATTGATTCAGCTCAAATACTCTATACTGGCTTAGAAGAGGGCACACTGAAAATACCGACACCCAATGAAAGTGTTAAAGAGTGGCCATTAATTGGTGAAAAAACGTATGCCTTCTGGCAATCAGCTTCACAAGATATTACCAAAGTCGCTTCACAATATACCGATGAAATTAAAAGTATCTCAGGCTCTATTTTAGGCGCTGTAGCCGGAATAGGTGGTGGCATACTACAATTTATTGTTTCACTAATTATTGGTGTGGTATTCATGGCTAAATCTGAAGCATGTCACCGAGGCGTTAGTGCGTTAATGGTGCGTTTAATGAACGAGTCAGGCGAAAGAACCATAGATACCACTATCGCCACTATTCGCAGTGTTGCAACAGGTGTTCTGGGGGTTGCGGTTATACAATCTTTATTATCAGGTGCTGGTTTAATGATCGCAGGTATTCCTGCCGCCGGTTTATGGGCTATTGCAATATTAATGTTAGCGATTGCTCAGTTACCGCCAATTCTTATACTTGGGCCTATCGCCGCCTATTACTTTTCTGTTGCGGATACCACGCCTGCAGTTATATTCCTTATTTTTAGTATTATTGTCAGTAGCAGTGATGCTTTCTTAAAACCGATGTTTTTAGGACGTGGCATGGACATTCCAATGATAGTTATTCTTCTTGGTGCGATCGGCGGTATGTTGTGGGCTGGTATTATTGGTTTGTTTGTTGGTGCCGTAATTTTGGCCATAGGTTACCAACTTATGATGGATTGGTTGGCGCATAACAAACCTAAAGAAGAGGCTGTGAAAACTAGTGAATAGCTACCTTAGCAATAACTTGTGCTAGCTACTGTTACAAATACAGCTATGTTGATGTTAACTATAGTCAATATAGCTGTGTCGTAGTAACTTCGGCTCACTTCAGAGAGCTATTTACTTTGTAGCTGAAGCTTTAACTATTAGATATCTACTCTATAACTGAAGCTTTAACTATTCGATAATTGTAATAGTTGCAATCAGAATTATTATTTTTAATAAGCTCGGTAATAATCACAAAACAGCATTAAACTGAATTTCAAAACATGCACCTTGAATAGGACGGTTTTTTAACGAAAAACTAAAGTTATGCGCTTCTAAAATCTCGGAAACTAACATTAAGCCGATACCTTGACCTTCAGCTTTAGTACTAAAAAAAGGCGTAAACAAATCTTGTTGGCAATGTTCGTTGATTCCTTCGCCAGTATCCATTACTCGTAAAACGAGTTGTTGATGATTAGTAATGAATTCAATTGTTATCTCGCCCAGTTCACCTATCGACTCAATGGCATTCTTGATGATGTTCAGCAAAACTTGCTCAATTTGACGTTGATCAGCAAAAACAATGGATTGCTCTATTGCATCATTAGGTAAGTGAAACTCGATTCGCTGTTGTGTTAATTTTTCCTGAAAGAGTTGTTGAGTGGAAAGTAACAAATGATAAAGATTGCAGCTTTCTATTGAAGGTTTAGGCAGCCTAACTACTTGTGCATATTCTTGCATAAACTGGTTTAGATTATCGGTACGCTTAATCACTAATCGCATGGCATTTTCATAATCATGACGTTCTGCTTCGTCAATTTGATCGGCGTAATATAAACATGATTGTAATACTGAACTTGTTGCTGCTATGGTGTTATTAACTTCATGAGACATTAGGCGAATGAGTTTGTTGTAAGTTTTTTTCTCACTCGATTTCAGCTCAGCCGTTAACTCTTGAATAATATAAAAATGACGGTCAAAGCCTCGGTCTCTAAAAAAATTATGATGACAACGGTACCTTTTCCCTTTGTCATCACTAAGTAGCATTGATTGTCCTAGTTCAACTTTGCTTAGCAGGGGAATGAGTGGGTGTTGAATATCACCCAGTAAAGCGGTTATCAGTTCAGTAGATTTAATCGAAAATAAAGCTTCAGCTGCTGGGTTGAGTTGGCTGATTTTATTATTGTAATCAAAGACAATAATGCTAACGGGAATGGCATTCATCAGCTGTTGTAACATGCCTTGGCGATCGCCTAATTTTAATCGTTCATCATAAAGTTGACTGAGCATTTGATTAAACAAAGTCATCAAGTTATCAATTTCTTTGTTACCAGTATGAGAGAACCGAGTGGCAAATTCTTGTTCATTAATAATATTACTAAAGAGATCAAGATATTCAGAAGGAGCTAAGGCTTTTTTAATTAAACTGATAAAAAGTCCTAATGACAGTAGTATAATAATTTCAATGGCGACAAATGCCCATTTGTTACTAGTTGCATCAGCTTGGTTAAAGGTACTTATATTAAGGGTATAAAAAGCGCCAACAAGTAAAATGCTGTGCAGTAAAAAGGTGGTTAAATAAAATTTATGTTTTAGTGTCAAGCGTCTATCCCATGTTTTTCTATGCGTCGGTACAATGAAGCCCTGCTTAACCCTAAAGCATCGGCTACTTTTGAGATATTACTTTGATAGGCGAGCAATGATTTTTCAATCATTATTTTTTCCATTTGTTCTAAGGTCACATCCCCAAGATCAATGTTTGATAATGGCTCTGACGAGGTGTCGCAATTGGGAACAAAGTCTTGATAAGTTAATTCACTTTTCCCTGACATCAATAATACCCTTTCAATAGTTTGGCATAATTGTCTGATATTGCCGGGCCATTGCTGTTGCTGTAGCCATTGTAATGCGCTAGCTGAAATTGTTGCTTGCGAAATGCCGTAAAGTTTACTGATTTTGCTTAAATGATTTTTTGCTAATAATGCAATATCTGTGGCACGGTCACGTAACGGAGGTAATTCAATAGTGATTAGATTAATTCGGTAAAACAAGTCTTCTCTAAAGTTATCTTGCTCAACCATGTGTTCAAGGTTTTGGTTGGTAGCGCAAATTACCCTAACATCGACACTGGTATTTTGTGAGCAGCCCACCATTTGAAAGTTTTGATCTTGCAATACCCTAAGCATTTTCACTTGTGAGGATTTGTCCATTTCACCAATTTCATCAAGAAAAATACTGCCATGATTGGCCGCACTGAAGCGACCTTTTCGGTCTTGTTTAGCATCGGTAAATGCGCCCTTTACATGGCCAAACATTTCACTTTCAAATAAACTGGGGGTAATACCACCTAAGTTAACTTTCACGAAGCTGGCATTATTTCTATTTGAATTATCATGAATTGCATCGGCGATAACTTCTTTACCCGTACCACTTTCGCCTAAAATTAATACCGAGGCATTGGTTTTTGCAATTCTTGCCACTGTGTTTAATACCGTTAGCATGGATTGAGATTCACCGATTATATTCGAAAAATCAAAGTTTTCATCAAGCGCCGCTCGTGATAAAAACCGTGAATCTTGTGTTTGGTTAGTCGGACGAGCTAAATCGATAATGGTTGTTATGGTTTTCAGTAAATTTTCATTATCCCAAGGTTTGGCAATAAAATCGCTAGCACCACACCTCATACCTTCAACGGCCAGCGATATAGATGCCCAGGCAGTCATCAATATTACCGGTAGTTGTGGTGATAGAACTTTTATCTCTTGCAGCAATGACATGCCTTCTTCACCAGATGTTGACCGAGAAAAGTTCATGTCTTGTAATACTAAATCGACAGCATGTTCTTTTAGTAATTCCATGGCTTCACTTGGCTCATGAGCTTGCAGTACGCTAAATTTATGCTGCTTGAGCAATAAAGTTAATGATGCCGTTACTGATTGGTCGTCATCGACAACTAAAATCAACTTTCTGGTTAAATTATTAACTGAGCCCATAGTTTACTCTACATCTTTTCATTGTCTTACTGCCTACGTTGTTTTCTATGTTATTGCCTACGTTCTTGCCAACATTCTTGCCTAGGTTGTTGTGCTTAACTGTATTTTACTCGCACAGGGTTACTCGTAATGTAAAGCATGGGCGGGCGGGATACGAATTGCCGTTCTACTTGGGTATAACGCACATAACACCACCATGACTAACATTATCACCATAGAGCAAGACATACTCAACCAAAAAATTGACCAAGTCAGCTCATCAACTAACTGTAATATCGGGAGTTGAATTAGTAGTAAAGAAACAATGCCAATGCCAAATAGAGCTAATACGATTAACTCGCCAATGATTTGTAATTGAATCGAGAGTTTGCTAGCGCCTAATGCTCGCCTTAGGCCAATTTCTTGTGTTCTGCGGCTAATATTTTGCCATAATACACCAAACAAGCCCATCGCAACCATTATCAGTAAAAAAGCAACAACAATAGCCATTACGCTCAAGGGAATTAATACTTCTTTAATTTGTGCCTGACGTTTAGCCTGCCAAGTGCGAATGGTAAATTCCCAATTAGGCGTTATCCCCTTTAATAGCTTAAGTAAATCTTCTTCATATGACGCATTTTTCATGGTATTAAAAGTAATATTGATGTTATTCATGCCGCGACTATTGCCTTCTTCTAATTGATAACGATAAAAGAGGTAAGGCATAGATTTCGAAAACTCACCCATTTGACGGAAATCTTGAAAAACCCCCACAATACGCAAGAGTTTACGTTCAGGATGAAGCGAATTACCAAATTCAAAACCTATAGGGTTACTATCATTAAATGCTTGCTGAGCAAATCTTTGATTGATCATCACTTCAGTATAATTTTGACCATTATCCTGCTCGCCAAACCACCGACCGGCAATGAGCTCTACTCCCCAACTTTTTGGCCCATGTTGATCAACATAATTTGCCTTGAAATAAATTTCCTGGCCATTAACCTCTCTGCTGCTGGTCATGCTTGAACGCTCAAATACTGGCATCAAGGTTAAGCCAACACTGGCAATTTCTGGTTGTTTTTTTAAAGCGTAAACCAACTGGCTAAATTGGTCTTTATCGACATCATTATTCCATTCTGCACCGGTATTGACCTTTATTTCCCATGTATCTTGCCACTTAAAACCAAGCGGTTGATGGTAAGTTTGATAGTTACTTAGGGCTAAAGCGCTAATGAAAAATATTACAGCGAAGGTGATTGCAACTTCAGTGATAATAAGAATATTCGCTTGTTTTCTGTTCCAAATAAGTTTTGCAATATGGGCTAGCATGATTATGCGCCTCCTTTTAACGCGTCAACGGGGTGAAGCTTTGACATTTTGTAAGCGGGGTAGGTGCCACTGATTAAAGCAAAAACAAATATCATGCTAAAACCGTAAACAAAGGTATTGATACTGAAACTAAACTGAACCGCTGGGATGAGTTGACTACTTTCAACTTGTCGCAGCACCAGCCAACTGATTAACAAACCGATGATGCCGCCGATACCAGTAATTAAGATGTTCTCAATAATGAACTGAAATACCAATTGTTTACTTGAAGCGCCAAAGGCTTTTCTGACCCCTATTTCTGATGAACGCTCCATAATCCTACTAATGTTTAAGTTAATAAGGTTAATTGAGGGCAATAACATGAAGACAACCGCAAGTAACATGAATAAAGTAATGAGTTTGGTTGAATCGGCTTTATAGTTATCTGCACCGATGATATCCCGGGCAAGGTTTTCGATGGGAGTGTCTGCACCACTTATCGCGGTATGGTATTGTTCAGGATCAGGGGAGATAAAGTCTTCTTGCAATAAATTGATATATTCACTTTGCATCTCCGGCAACATATTTTTATTACTATGGTATAACATTGCCCCCCAACCACTGGTAAGGCCTAATTTATAACTGGTTGACGGTGAGGTGGTGTATGGCACCCAAATATCGCTATAGGCAATATTCTCAAAAAATGAAACATCTTTAGCGACACCAATAACCTCAAAAGATTGGTTATTAACAATAAAGCTTTTATTGATTGAATTTTGCGTACCAAAAAACTCTTTACTGGTTGTTTGGCTAATCACCGCAACCATCGCACCTGCGTCAAATTCTTCATCGGTATAGGTTCTGCCATGGATTAAGTCAAAATCAAGTATTTGCCAATAGGTGGCATCAGTTCGCCTTAATTTATTAATTATTTTATCACCTGAGATAAAACTCGCGCCGTCATTAAAACCGGTAAAAAAAGATATTTTTTCGGGTGCTTTTAATCGATTAACATTTTCGGCAAGAAATTGATAACCGGGTTGAGAACTCCAAGTACTTTGTTGATCTTTGGAAATAATAGTTAAACGATTAATAGATAAAAAATTTTGATTGTTTTTTTCTGGCCCCATCGGATAAAGATAGTTATCAAGCAGGGTAGTTAAAATCAATAAAATGGCTAAGGTAATACTAATGCCAAATAAACTGATAAAGCTAAATACTTTTCGACGCAATAATACTTTCCATGCCGTCATTAGGTAGTTTTTAAACATAACAGTGCTCTCGTGATTAATGAATTAGTTGGCCATCGTAAACGCGGACAATACGCTCGGTACGTTGTGCAAGTTCATCATCATGGGTAACCATCACTATGGTGGTGCCATCATCTTTGTTTAATGACTCAAGTATCTGCATGATCTCATTGCCCATATGGCTGTCTAAATTGCCGGTAGGTTCATCGGCTAGCAATAAATCGGGTTTACCAACAATGGCACGAGCAATCGCTACTCTTTGTTGCTGTCCGCCAGATAATTGTGCAGGGAAGTGATCGGTTCTTGCTTTTAAGCCAACCCGTTCTAGTGCTTGATTGGCCAAACGGCGTCTTTCTTTTGCACTCATTTTACGATACAACAAAGGCAATTCAACATTATCAATAACTCGTAAGTCTTGGATTAAGTGAAAGCTTTGAAAGATAAAACCGATTTTTTGATTTCTCAATTGAGCAACATTTTTGTCGTCATAAGACTCAATGACTGCTCCTGAAATTTTTATTTGTCCTTCAGTAGGGGCGTCGAGTAACCCCATGATGTTTAGCAAAGTACTTTTACCACAACCTGAAGGACCCATGATGGAAATGAATTCCCCTTTTTTAACCGTTAAGTTGATATCTTTTAAAGCAATAGTTTCAATTTTATCGGTATGGTAAGTTTTATTTATTTCTTCTAATTTCAGCATTTTTATTTTCCTTATTAAATAGAATTTTTACTAAGTTTTTGATAATTATTATTGTTATTACGTTTTAATTTGATTTGTTGCCATACACAAATAACGATTACCGTGGCAAAATATATCAATGTTGGCATGAAAAATAGCAGTAAGCTTGCTCGGAAATAGATACCCATTAGTTAATTCTCACTTCGTTTTTTTGATAAAAAGCACTGACATCTGAAATAATGACTTCATCACCCTCAGCTAACCCTTGCTTAATTTGATAATAATGTCTGTTACCCGCACCGATGTTGATTTCAAAACGGTTAGCAAGGTCTTGGTTAATGACAAATACTTTTTTCAAACCACTGCCATTAATAAAGGGGCCTTTGCTAACTAATAACGCATTATTGATAACCCCAGTGATCAGGCTGATATCAACTCGTTGTTTTTGCCTTAATTGAGCATAGTCACTTGATTGCTCGGTATTAAGCTCGATGGCCAAGGATAATATGCCTTGCTGGTCTCCGCCGATAATGGATGTTAATTTGCCATAATAGTGTTTATCGTTGTATTGAAACTCTGCGTCCATGCCTTGCCAAAGTTGATTGGCGTAAAAGTCCGAAATAGTGGCGATCACCTTGTATGAGCTAGTATCGGCAATTTTAATCAGCGACTCACCTATGGTTACCGCACTGCCTTCTTCATTTTTTAACCAAACCACTAAGCCACTTTTTGGTGCTAAAACTGTAGACCTTGTTAACTGTCGTTGTTTGTCTTGTTGTGATTTTATTAAAATAGATTGCTCAAGCTTTAAACCGTTAACTTTGGCAATCGCGGCGGCTAAGCTATTTTTCTTACGTTGATTGAGTTGACGGATTTCGATTGACGTTCGTTTAACATTAAGTTTTTTCTCAGTTAATTTGTGTTGAGAAACACCACCGCTTGGGGATAACTGTTTATAACGATCAAGTTCTGTTTGCCGACTTTCAAGATCTACCGCTAATAACTCTAGTTTGCCACTATGTTCGTTAAGTTCTTTTTCTAACTGTAAATTTTGACTAAGGATTTTGTTTTCTTTTAAGGCAATTTCTTCTGACATGTTAGCTATCGTCAATTGTAAATTGGTGGTATCTAAGCTCATTAAAGGTTGACCTTTACTGACCTGTTGACCCGCTTGGACAAAAACTTCACTGATATGGCTGTTTAAGTGACTCGCTATCGTTTCTTCTTCAATGGGCATTATGATGCCACCTGCTTGAAGTTCAGTTTTTAAGTTTGCTTTGATAACTTTAGCTGTGCGGATATCGTCACGGTTAACAGAGGTCGTGAAGCTATTAAATAACAACCAAAATAAAACGATGATGCTAATCATTATTATGAATGTTTTTAACAGACCTTGTTGTTGGCGCTGTTTAATTATCTTTTGAGTTATTGGCTTATCCATGGCGTTAAATTATTATTTAATTAAAAGTAACCTTGGTATTACAGGAATTGTGCCAACTATAACTTTGTCATTATAAAAACACTATCTATCTAAAATATAAGAGGTTTATATGTATTATGCTGAAATGTGCTTTCTTAATGGGGGATCGTATTGTTCACAGCTGAACAGTGAATTATTATTTACTGTTCATTTGTGAACACTTCTCCAACTTTGAACAGCCACAGCGCTTAAAGTAGTGCCGTTATTTAATTAACCCTATCAACATCTTCAATACTTGATAATGACTTTATATGGACTTGTTAATGAAATGTTTATAAAGTGTGTTTTTGTAATAAAATTAAAAACTTTAGGATTTAGTCATGAAACTTCTATTAGTCTTGCTTGTTATTTTTTCTAGTACTTTATTTGCTGAAGATATCGCCATTGAAGCATTAAAAAAAAATGACAAAATAAAAGCTTTTTTAGCGAATAAATCACCAGATCAGTATTGGGTGAATTATCATCATATGGAACTTGGTGGGCAATGTGGTTTTACTGGTTGTCAGTGGCAGAAACTGGTTTCTTTAGTGGTAACAAAAAAAACAGCTAACGCTCCTTCAACTACTATTATTGCCTTGGTAAGCGGTAGTAAACCGGGTGATAATACAAATTTAGTAGTTAAATTTGTTGAAATGACGGAAGTTTCCCCGTCAACTTGGTAAATATTTTGCCATGATATCTCTCCAAAATATAAAATTATCGCTCAGTTGGTTATTTTATTAACGACTAATATCTTTATTCTATCTGAAATAATCATTTTTTAAGCATTCATTTAAGCCCTATTTTAAAACATAGTGCCTTGATTTTTTTTCTGGGTTTTATTCGTTTTTTGTGCATAAGTATTTAATCTGCAATGTCTTTTTAATCTTACATTTTATTGATCATCAATATTTTTTCTCTGTATTATTTTTGAGCGAATATTATTCGGAATCATTTCGTTACATTTTATATAATTAAACACTTGTAAATTTTTTGTTAAATTTTTGTTAGTTTTGTCGGTTTGGTGCTACCTTGAGTTTGTCAGCAGAGACTGACTGTAAAAATCTTAACAAAGGAAATTGTTAAGAGATAACAATAAAAATGCTATTTGAATTATTCATTACAAATGGCAATCAAAATATTTTTAGGAGAAACTAATGTATAAAAATTATAAAGTTACTAAGTTATCACTAATGGTGGGCGCAACATTTATTGCTACGTCAGTTAGTGCTGTAGCCACTGAAGTAACGTCAATGAACATTAAAACTAAAACAGCAAATGGTGCACCCACTTTTGTTACTGGAAATTTAGGTAGTATGACAGCTAATTCAGCTGCACAAGCCTTGAAAGATATTATTAATAGCCAAGTTGAGTTTGAAGCAAAGGGCAATGAAAACTTTACTGTAAGTCGTCAATGGGTAGATGAATTAGGTAAAAATCACACCCATTTACGGCAAACAATTAATGGTCTGAAGGTTTATGGCACCAGTATGATTATTCATGCTAACGCTAGTATTGGTCTATTAAATAACGGAAATGCTAGCAGTCAAGTTTACGGTATTAGCGGACGTTTAGCTCATAATGATTATGCTGCTATGAACTCTTTGATGAGTGGTAGTAGCAGTAACAGTAGCGCGAAAAAAGCACTCGCTGCGGCAAAAGTCATTGGTGACGTATTAGGCTCTGCTGAGTTGGTTTATATTTATTTACCCTTATCAGAAGAAACAAAACTGTCATATCGAATAGAAGTTTCTTGGGATTATGGTGATGATGATTTTGGTCGTGACTTTATTTATTTTGATACCAATAATTTTGACGTATTAACACGTGAGCCACAAATACATTCAGCCAAAAACTGGCGCACTTACACATTAAATGGCGGTGCAGCAAATACCGCCCCAGGCACTTTGCTGTGTAGTAATAACCAGAACTGTGGTGGTAATGCAGCAGCGCAACGCGCTCATGACGGCGCTTCAAAAGTGTATGATTATTATCAAAGTAAATTTGGACGAGATAGTCTAGATAATAATGGCATGACAATGATTTCTAGTGTTGATATGGGAGTTGTTAATGCTTATTGGACAGGCACACAAATGATGTATGGTCAGGCATCAAGTGGTATGAACGACTTTACCAGTGATTTTGACATTATTGGTCATGAATTAACACATGGTGTTACCGGTAACAGTGCGCAATTAGTTTATGCCAATGCTTCGGGTGCATTAAATGAAGCTTGGTCAGATATTTTAGGACTTTCCGCTGAAGCCTATAAAAATGGCATAACTACTTCTACTTGGTTATTAGGGGATGACTTATATGAAAATCAGCCGGGTAAAGCGTTTCGTTATATGAATAACCCCACACAAGATGGTTATTCAAAAGATTGGTGGCCTGAACGTATTGCCTATGTAAGTAACCCCTCTAATGACAACGATAATGGCGGTGTTCATGGTAATTCTGGTATTGCTAACTTAGCGTATGTTTTATTGGTTGATGGTGGTACTCATCCTCGTAATAAATCTACAGCACAAGTACCTAGTATTGGTATGGCAAAAGCTGAGAAGATATTTTATCGGGCATTAACCACGTACATGAACCAAAGTACTAATTTTGCTGGCGCAAGATCTGCAACAGCTCAGGCTGCACAAGATTTATATGGGGCTACCGAAAAAACGGCAGTAGAAACTGCTTGGTGTGCTGTGGGTGTTGGTACTTGTCCTGATGGTGGCACAACAACGCCAACTGATGGTGTATTAGAAAACGGTGTTGCAACCACTAATATTTCTGGTACGGCAAAACAGCAGAACTTTTATACGTTAGAAGTTCCGGCTAATGCAACAGCCTTAAGTTTTACGACCTCTGGTGGTACGGGCGACGCTGATTTATATGTTAAATTTGATTCAAAACCAAGCTTAACTACGCAAGACTGTAAAAGTACCTCAAATGGTAATACTGAAAGTTGTACCATTGCTAACGTACAGGCGGGTACTTATCATGTAATGGTTGAGGCTTGGAATGAAATTAGCGGAGTTAGTTTAACCGGTAGTTATAGCGGCGGTAGCTCTAACACAGATACCGTGTTAGAAAATGGTGTTGCTAAAACTTCTATTTCAGGTACAGCTAAACAGCAATTATTTTATACCTTAGAAGTTCCTGAAAACTCTACAGGATTAAGCTTTAGTACTTCAGGTGGTTCAGGCGATGCAGACTTGTATGTCATGTATGGTTCAAGACCTAGTTTAACGGCTTCTGATTGTAAAAGTACCTCAAACGGTAATACTGAAACTTGTACCATTGCTACTGCACAAGCCGGTACTTATTATGTAATGGTGGAAGCGTGGAGCACAATTAGCGGTGTTAGTTTAACTGGCAGCTTTACTGCTGGCGGTACTAGTGGTGGTAACGATCCAATTTACGGTACCTTAAGTAATATTGCCGTAACACAGGGGCAATGGCAGCGTTATACTCAGGTTTTACCTGCTGGGTATTCAAATATGACCATTTCAATCTCAGGTGGTAGAGGTGATGCCGACCTTTATATTCGCCAAGGTGCTCAGTCTACGTCTACACTTTACGATTGTCGTCCTTATCTAAATGGTAATACTGAAAGCTGTAGTTTTAGTTCACCAGCTGAGGGGACGTGGTATATCGATATTTATGGTTATCAAACAGTTTCAGGTTTAACGCTGACATTAGAAGCTACTCCGTAGTTCGATTAAGGTTATACCATAATTAATCAATAATAATTTTACCTAGAATAAGCTGAGTGCAGGTAACTGTGCTCAGCTTTGTATTTTATTGGTCAAATTTTATAAATGGACATTTTTACTGTTGACGCTTATTCTTGCCTGATATTCATTCATAAGGCTGGCGGTCACTTACATGGCGTTACCTCAACAATCATCAGTATCTCAGCTTATTTTAATTGCTTTACTCTTTTGTTTGTTATTTTCAATGCCACTAATCGCAAACAACTTTCAGAGTAATGTTGAAGAGCTTGACTATTTATCACCCCCTATAAGCATTGAATTAACAGATAAAAACCAACATTATTCATTTATTAATAAATTGTTGTACCTAGAAGATGAAAGCAATACATTGACAATAAGTGACGTTAGAAATGTCAATTACGCTGCTAACTTTAAGCTACTTACCAAGGACCATTTATCTTTAGGTTATCGTCAATCAACCATTTGGTTGAGATTTATTATCGATAATACTGCTGGTCATCAAGATGACTGGTTATTGTTGTTTGACTATCCGTTGTTGGATGAAATTGAGCTTTATTTCAATACCACTTCAGGTACTAATAACCAGTGGCAGAGTTTATTAATGGGAGATAATTTAAAATTCACTGATCGGCCGTTCAATTATCGAGCATTTGTTGCGCCACTTACTTTATCATTAAACCAACCAACAGAGTTTTATGTTCGAATTCGCACTTCAAGTTCTATGCAAATTAGGCCAGTTGTTATTTCCACACAGGCATTTTTGGTTGAAGAATTAAATAAAGAAATGTTCTATGGCTTGATTTACGGGATTATGCTGATGATGGCTCTGTATAATCTATTTCTTTATCTTGCCGTTAGAGATATTTCTTATCTAGCTTATGTATTTTCCGTAGTTTCAGGCTGTATATTTATTATGGCGCTTAATGGCCATGCTTTTCAGTATTTATGGCCGAACGCACCCAAGTTAGCTAATACGGCTATTCCTTTATTCACCTCTATATGGATGGCAAGTACAGCAATATTTACTCAGTTGTTTTTAGAAACTAAAAAGTTTGCTTCTCGTTTATATACAGCAATAAATTTTTTAATTGCTTTCGCTATTTTTTCAATAATATTTAGTGTTTTTGGTGAATATCAAACAGCTATTAAAATTGCGACTGGCTTAGCCTTGTTTAATGGTTTAATAATTTTAATAACCAGTATTGTTTGTTGGTTAGAGGGAAATCGCTTTGCACGATTTTTTGTTGGTGCTTGGACAGTTTATGGCCTAGGAACAGCGATGTTGATTCTCAGTCGTTTTGGCGTATTAGAAGATAACTTTGTTACTCATAATTCAGCGTCAATAGGATTATTATTGGAAATAATCATGTTATCGTTAGCGCTTAGTGACAAATATCGAGTATTAACGCAAGAGTTAGAGCGACAAACCCATGAATTAGAAGATAAAGTTATTTTACGTACTCAAGAATTAGAAACAAGTAACAAAAAGCTAGAAAAGCTTTCTAGAATTGACTCACTTACAGGGATGCCCAATAGACGATATTTTGATCAGCAGCTAGAACAAGAATGGCAACGCTCAATTAATGAAGCTCAGCCTTTGTCTATTTTAGTGTGTGATGTTGATCAGTTTAAAAATATTAATGACTATTTTGGTCATCAATATGGCGACAAGTGTTTACAAGGTGTCGCTAAAGCAATTATGGCAACCCTGCATCGACCAGCAGATATGCCTGCACGTTTTGGTGGTGATGAGTTTGTCGTGATATTACCTAAAACGATAGCCCTTGGCGCTGAACTTTTGGCGATAGATATTTGTCAGAAAGTTCAAGAGCTAACCTTAGAACAAGCTCCCGATACTGTTCATGATGTGGTAACATTAAGCATTGGTTGTGCAACCTTAATACCTAGTAATTCGAATGATATAAAAAGCTTGTTTGCACTAGCGGATAAATGCTTATTCGAAGCGAAAAAGCTTGGTAGGAACTGTGTTGTTTCTGGTAAAGATTAATAAATTAATAGAGAGTAATGATTAGTGGAATTTTTTGTATGGAATGCTGACCCTGTTTTAGCCTCTTTAGGGCCGATTACAGTGCATTGGTACGGCGCGTTATTTGCACTGGCAATA
>JALJPB010000003.1 GCA_022969175.1 Colwellia sp.
ATGAAGAGTTAGCTCAAATAATTCACGCTTAATATATCTTTCTAGACCTAAGGGCTAGCCCCACAACAAGTTGATTAAGGCATACAAAATGACTGATTTTGTCTGTATGTCTTTATTAATGCCTAAAGAATGATATTGACCTCTATTACGTAGCTAAAATCAGCATTAGAAAACATGCTGATAAAATTTTTCTGCTTATGAATCCAATGCGAACAAATTTATTTTGGACTCAAATACAGTTAACGACTGCTACAGGCTAAGAGTTAACGTAAGAAATAGAATATGGATGTCGGCTTTGAGCGATCAACAGCCGCTCAAGCCTTATCTAATTATTCTTTCATTTTATCGCATAACTGCCGTTCACACTTACTTCACTAATAGCAAATGTTCCGAATTAATATTAAGAGTTTCGTTGGTTGTTTAGAGCGCAGAAGGTATAGGGCAGCCTTTATCCTGACAGACAACAAAGCCACCATTGCAGACAGTCGATAGGAATAATTTGGGAGTTGAAACGAATAATTATGCTCAAGTAGTGCTAATAGTTTACCGATATTAGCCAGAAGTCTTTATTTATCATGATTAGCAAAGAATACTTAATCCTATGGTGATGGTTTCAAGGTGAAGCAACTTAGTTTATCAATCACCAGAAACAAAAAAACACCAATCATTACAATTGATGCTTTCTTAAAGACTTAATTTTAAATTATTAAGATTGTTTCTTAAAGCGACTTGATGCTAAACCAATCATTCCTAATGCGAAAATAGCCAGTGTAGAAGGTTCTGGAACGTCTGTAGCATTTGTCGTAAGCCAAACGCGCTCTATGCCTGATGGATATAGAGACTTCCAATTGCCGTCATCATTATAACCCCAGCCGCCATTTAGTGAATGTGAAGCGCCAGTTCCAGAAGCGTGATACGAAATCCCATTATTTCCTTCTCTCGATTCAAGTCCTGCCCAATTTTGATTTATATGAGTATCAGCAGATTGTTGCCATATATTATTTCCTGTCGTAAAGCCCCAACTTTTATCATTGAAGTACCAATTTAGGCCATTATCCCAATTGTTAAGTCCAACAGAGCCAACTTGAGAGTTTATCCATTGTGTAGCTGTTGCAAAACTCGAGGCTCCAAGAATTTCAAATTGATCACTACCAGTAAAGCGTACAGCCATCATTAAGCTGTCACCAGAACACCCTGATAAAACATTTGAAATTAAAGTAGTACTTGATCCTGATGTAACAAAACACTCACTCCATCCCCAGTCATTAACAACTGTTGAAGTAGAAATATCAGTTTGAAGACCGTATGGAATTATTCCTGCGTAAGCGACATTAACCAAACAAGTTGCTGATAAGAGCAAACTGCTAAATACAGAGTTAAAAAATTTAAATTTCATTTGAGTTTCCTTTTTAATCCCTTTCCATCATTTTTGGTAGGTGATTGTAAGTAGTGATTTTTTAATATCAGTTCTACTGCAAAAAATAAACCAAGACTAAAATATCACATAATATCAATGTGATAACTGTTGGTGCTAATTATATTTAAATAATACTGTAAAAAAAACCGACACAAAACAACCCGTCAATCAGTTGGTTTGACTAAGTAAAATCAAGTGATATTTATATTGTTTTTAGTTTGAGAAGGTAATTAGGTGATTGAATTCACAACTAGATAGATTCCATCTAAGTAATCAGGCTTAAACTAGGTAGAGTATTCATAACAGTAGTGTTATCGATTAAAACTCAGTGCTAATTGTTGTCATTCAACCGGCCACATATTTCTAATTAAACATTAGAAGAAGTATTTAATTTTTGTTGATGGTTTTCGTCCGGTAAGTAGCTTAAACCCGTCCCTCAAACAAGCATAAAATTACGGTAATATACCCTGAATATTATCATGGCTTCACAAAAGTTTGATTCCTCCCTATGCTCAAAATTACCGTTATAGTTGCAAAGGCCAACGTCTGCTTAGTAGAACAAATCAAAAATAAAGACAACTAACCGTATAGCCGTTGATGGCACAAAACAGCCTGATAGATGCTGTTTTCTTCCTCTTAGAATGATTATCCAAGTGAAATAATTCTAACTTTTGTAACTCGCTCAGGGGGCGAAAGCGCCATGGAGTATAAATTCTAATGTCAGTTGTTCGTGAGGGTATTAAAGAGTTACTAGATGTATAATTATGAATTTATTTATATACCGTAATTGAACAGCCATTCATGGTGTTGTATCAAATGATGACTTTTTTCTTTAGTAATACTTAGTTAAAATTTTTATGTTTATCATTTATTAAATGACTTGTTAATCAATGTGTTGTCTTGGTTTGTTGGATGCTCCTTCCCGCCATATTCTTTTCTAATATTATCCATTAGCATCATTATGTATCGCTATAAAAAATGGCCTTATGTTTTCACATAAGGCCATTTTATGTTCATAATGAACGGTATGTCATAATCACATGGCCGCTTTTTGACATCCTTGTCATCACGGTATTAGTAGTTCCTCTACGTCGATGTGTAGACTAACTATTCACGCTAATTATAGTTACTTCAGTAATTTAAGTGCCTTAACACAGCGACCAATTTGTTGATGGCTTGATTTCACTGATTTCAATACTTGTGGCTTCATACCACTGTAGTCTGTAATCAGTTGTGCTAATTCAGCTTCACTAGCTGGAGTACATTGCGTTGGCAACATGTTACCGGTAAAAGATTCTAATAAACCTAAGTCACTTCCTTCATTTAATTTAGGAATGTGCGCTAATATTCTAGCTTTATAAGGCGTTTCTAACTCTAGTTGCTCTGATGGGAATAAACCCCACATGATATAACGCAAGGTCGAAAGTTTAAGTTTGTCAGGGTTATTAATAACCACGTTAAACCACTTTTCTTTAACTTCTGCTTCTGGGCGTAGTACTTCTGCGTAAATAGCACTTTTAACACCAGAGTCAGTATTGTCTTTGGCTGTTTCAGTGGTTAATAATGCTTGATAGTTACCATATTGGTAACGGTTCATTTTCGCCACTAATGTCCAACGTTTATCTTGATCGATTGTGATACCGTTAAACGTTTTTTCACCGTTAAGAATGTTTTGTAAATTAGCTAAATGCTTAGTTGTTTTACTAACACTCACATAGCGGCTATACCAAAGTTTTTGGAAATCAGAACCTTCTTCAGCTTTCTCTACTAATTGTAAATATAAATCTTCAACTTCCATGTAAAGTGCAGAGTAATCTTTTTGCTCTAAACGCGTTGCCACGGTTAAATAACCTAAAGCTGAAGTTAAGGTACTGGCGATTTTACGTGTGACGTTATAATCGGTTTCACCTTCCAGGTTTGCCATAGCGAAATGAACGAGCTGGTCGGCTGCTAAGTTCGCATCGCGTACACTGTCAGACAAACTTTGCCATAACATTAAACGCATCATAGTGTTGTCGATGGCGTTAATATGCTTTTGTGCTGACGCTAATGATTTTTCATCAAGGTCAACTTTTACATAGCCCCAATCGGCTTCGTTTGGATAGACTAAATCTGGACAAGTTTGGCCAATAACTTCTTTAATTTCAGTTGTTGCACCTTTATACATAACAGGTACTGCTGAGGTTAAACTCATGTTATTACCTGCAGCGTCAATATTATATAAACCAATTTGTACACGTTGCTCTCGTAACGTTGGGTAGCCTTCAGGCGCTGTTTGGTTTATAGCAAATTCACTGATCTTGCCATCGCTACATTGGTAATTAACTTTGATGGTGTTTACACCGGCGTTAAATAACCAGTCTTGAGTCCATTGGGTCATGTCTTTATCAGCAGCTTTACCTAGTTCACCAATAAAGTCGTCAAGATCAGTATTTTGATAAGAGAACTTTTTCAAGTAGTTACTCACACCAATACGGAAGTTTTCTTCACCTAAGTAAAAAGGTAATTGTTTTAAAACAGAAGCGCCTTTACCATAGGTAATACCGTCAAAGTTTGACAATGCAACACCTGTAGAAGCTACTGGTAGCTCAATTGCATGGGTATTTACAGAGTCATCTGTGCGGTAAGCCCATTGTTTAGTGCCTGAATAGAATACGTCCCAGGTATTTTCAAAATCGCTTGCTTCGGCAATTGCTAAATTGGCCATATAAGTAGCGAAACTTTCGTTTAACCATAAGCCATTCCACCAGCGCATGGTAACTAAGTCGCCAAACCACATGTGTGCCATTTCATGAGCAATAACATTGGCTAAGCTCATGCGAGCGCTAGTCGATTTTTCACCACGAGCGATATAACCTTCATTGAAAGTAACTGCAGCAACGTTCTCCATTGCTCCTGCGTTAAAGTCAGGTGCTACTATTTGGTCGTATTTACCAAAAGGGTAGTTAACTTCGAAGTACTTATTGAAAAAAGCAAAACTTTGTTTGGTTGGAATAAACCACTCATCCGTATTTACATATTCAGCTAAACTTTGACGAGCAAACAAACGTAAAGGCATACCTTCGAAGTCGTCTTCCCAAACGGCGTAGTTACCCGCATGAAGAGAGAATACATACGATGAGAATTTAGCAGATGCGGGGAATGACCAAATTTTAGTATCGCCATTCTCGGTGATCTCAGTTTCGCGTGTTGCACTAATTATTTGCCAATGTGCCGGTGCAGTTACTGCTATTTCATAGCTGGCTTTTAGATCTGGCTGGTCAAAGTGAGGGAATAAACGGTTTGCATCATAAGGTTCAAAATCTGTATATAAGTAAACTTCGCCGTTTTTAGGGTCAACAAAACGGTGAAAGCCAGAGCCGTCTGTTGAATAAGGGCGTTTGTAGTCAATAACAATACTTTGCTTGCCTGCGCTTAGTTCGCTAGCTGGAATGGTGATGAACCATTTTTCAAAGCTAAACTTAACGCTTTTACCGTTTACTGTAAGTGATTTAACGGTGCCTTCATCAAAATCAATGGTTAAGTCGTTTTGATTATTTGCTATTAAGTCAAAAGTTAACTCTGTTGAACCTGAAAAGCTTTCACTTTTGTTATCAATAGTTACGCCTAATTTGTAGCTAACATTGCTGACTTGCTTAGCGCGCATTTCAGCATAAACTGCTTCAAGTGACTCACTGACTGTTCTCACTAAACTGTCTTGCTTTTGAGGCGCTTCAACAGCGGTTGAACTTGAATTAGTTGGTGTTTCAGCTTTTTCACAACCCATAAGCGCAATGCTTGAGCCGACAATAGCGACTGACAATGCCTTCGCTATTTGAGATTTTTTAAGTGCCATTTTCCCTGATCCTACTTTATAGTTTGAGATTTCCTTGCTGGAAATTCTTTGAAATGAAAATATCGTTGATGTTATATCATAGAATTGTAATGAATAACCTTTACCCATCTTGTAAATAGCACCATTAAACGATTGTGCTTACACTTTGAAATGTAAGTACAATGTTCTGGTCAAACCGACTAAAACACATTTATTGTCAATTGTTCATTCGCTGTTCAATGATTGCCTCAATTATAAGTCCCATGGCTAGCTCTCGCAATGTAGGTCATTTTATTGTTTTATTGTTTTATTGTTTTATTTTTTAAATGAATTATTAGTGAATTGTTCATGAGTGTAATAGGGGGATTAATCGACGATGTTTGTTGTCGCCATTTTAATTTAAGTTATTAATTCCCAATAACCGCGCTATTTACCTAAGCGGTTATTGGGCGTTTTTTCGTTAATCCTTAGCAAAAGAGCGTTGATGGGCAATTTTGTACAAGATGGGCAAAACCAGTAAAGTCAGCAGCGTTGATGAGATAATCCCTCCTATTACTACGGTAGCAAGCGGTCGTTGCACTTCTGCACCCGTGCCTATGTTTAATGCCATTGGAACAAAACCAAGGCCTGCCACTAAAGCCGTCATCAGCACTGGTCTCAGTCTAATCATCGCGCCATCAATAATGCCGGAAATAATTTCTCCTCGCTCCTTACATAAATCACGTATAAAGGCGAGCATGACCAAGCCGTTTAGTACAGCCACTCCTGAAAGCGCAATAAACCCTACGCCAGCGGAGATAGACAATGGCATGCCGCGAAGCCATAAAGCAATAACGCCGCCAGTAAGAGCTAATGGTATGCCTGTGAATATAATCAAAGCATCTTTTAAGTTACCAAATGCCATCATTAGCAGTGCTAAAATTAAAGCCAAGGTTACAGGTACCACTAAGCTAAGTCGTTTACTGGCTGATTCTAGTTGCTCAAAGGCGCCGCCATATTCGAGCCAATAACCGGCAGGAATATCAACATTGTTGTGGATTGCTTGTTTGACGTTTTTAACAAATGATCCTAAATCAGTGCCACGAACATTAACCGTTACCACAATACGTCGTTTACCGTTCTCTCTACTGATTTGATTAGGAGCAGGAGCTAAGCTAATCACGGCAACTTCGGATAAAGGCACATATTGGCCATTAGGTAATGCAATGGGCAGCTCGCTTAACCGATTAACATTTTGTCTAATATGTTCTGGTAGTCTTACTACCATATTGAAGCGGCGATCACCTTCATAAATTACCCCTGCTTTTTGGCCTGCTATTGCTGTCGATAAAGTCTCTTGCAGTTGTGAAACATTAAGGCCGAAACGTGCCAATTCAACTCGTTTAGGTATAATTGACAACATAGGCAATCCTGTTACTTGTTCAACTTGAATATCGCTAGCGCCTTCGATTTTTTCAATCACCTCTCTTATCGCATTTGCTGATCTAAGCAGTTGCTCGAGATCATCACCAATAACTTTGACGCCTAGATCTGCTCTAACACCAGAAATTAGCTCGTTAAAGCGCATTTCAATTGGTTGGGTAAGTTCAAAGTTATTACCAGGTTGTCCTGAAACAGCTTCAACAATTTGCTCGGCTAATTCACTATGGCTTAATGTGGGATCAGGCCATTGGTCTCGTGGTATTAGCATTACATAAGTATCAGCAATATTTGGCGGCATGGGATCGTTAGCCACTTCGGGGGTGCCAATTCTAGAGAATACATTTTTAACTTGAGGAAATTGTTGTATTTTTAATTCCAAAGCTTTTTGCATTTCAATAGACTGGCTAAGGCTAGTCCCTGGGATTCGAATAGCTTGCAGCAATAAATCCTCTTCATTGAGTTGAGGAATAAATTCAGAGCCAAGTGTTGTAGCCAGCCAAATTGAGAAAGCAACCAAAGCAGCACATGCTAATAAAATTAGCCAACGTAACTTCATTGCGCCAATAAGTAATGGTTTATATACCGATTTAGCGGCGCTGATCAACGGGCTTTCTTTTTCACTGATTTTACCCGTCATAAACAGGGCAACAGCAGCAGGAACTAAGGTTAATGACAAAACAAGGGCAGCAATTAACGCCATAACGACAGTTGCCGCCATAGGGTGAAACATTTTTCCTTCAACCCCTGTTAAACTAAATAATGGAATATAAACGATGGTAATAATGAAAACACCGAATAAACTCGGTCTGATCACTTCATTGGTTGCCGAATAAACTACCGTTAACCTATCTTTTTTAGCCAGAATACCGCCATTGAGTTTTTGAGCATCACTTAATCGTCTAATTGAGTTTTCAACGATAATAACCGCGCCATCAACAATTAAACCAAAATCAAGTGCACCAAGACTCATTAAATTGGCTGAAACACCCGTTTTTACCATGCCGGTAATGGTGGCTAACATAGCTAACGGAATAACCGCTGCGGTGATCAAGGCTGCTCGAACGTTCCCTAATAACAGAAATAACACCACGATAACTAATAAAGCGCCTTCAACTAAGTTTTTTTGTACGGTGTACATGGCTTTATCGACAAGCGTTGTGCGATCATATACCGACTCAACAATAACGCCATCGGGCAAAGACAGCTTTATTTGCTCGAGTTTTTCAGCCACAGCCAAGGCAACAATACGAGAGTTTTCACCAACTAACATCATCGCACTACCTAATACTATTTCTTTACCATCAGTGGTAGCAGCACCAGTTCGTAGTGATTTACCGATAGCAACTTGAGCAATATCAGATATTTTAATTGGGATATCGTCAATGACTTTAATAATCACTTGTTCTATGTCACTAATGTTAGCAAGTTGGCCTAACGATCTAACGGTAAGTTGCTGGCCATTTTGCTCAATATAACCAGCACCTTTATTGCTGTTATTCTTGCTTAATGCCAGGTTGATATCATTAAATGAGATATCAAACTCAAGCATTTTAAGCAGCTGTGGCGTAACATGGTATTGTTTGTCATAACCGCCGATGGTATTAATTTCGGTTACGCCCTGAACAAGCGCCAGTTGTGGTTTAATAACCCAATCTTGTATTTCTCTCAAAGTTGTTACGTCATAAATTGAGCCATCAGCTTTTAGTGCATTGGGTAAAGCTTTCACGCTGTACATGAAAATTTCACCTAGCCCTGTTGATATTGGCCCCATTTGTGGATCTAAGCCCGCAGGGATTTTATTTTTAATCGCGTTTAATCTTTCATTGATCAGACTACGGGCAAAATATAAGTCAGTGCCTTCATTAAATACTACCGTGACCTGCGATAAGCCATAACGCGAAATAGATCGCGTGTAAGACAAGTTAGGAATACCCCTAAGTGCTGTTTCAACAGGGAAGGTGATACGCTGTTCAGTTTCAAGTGGTGAGTAGCCAGGTGCACGAGTATTAATTTGCACTTGAACATTAGTAATGTCGGGTACTGCATCAATAGGAAGCCTTTGATAACTCCAATAACCTAGGCCAATAAGCACTAAGATCATGGTCATCATCAGCCAACGCCGTGCTATAGAGAAGCGTAAAATTAATTCAATCATTATTTATCTCCTTAGTGAGCGTGTGATGCGCCGGCTTTGCCTAGATCTGCTTTTAGTAAATAGCTATTAATCAGTGCGTACTGATCGCCAGCCTTTAAACCTGAAAGCACTTGGCTAAATTGGCCATCAGTTTGCCCAAGTTGCAGCTCACGTGTCTCATAGCCGCCATTATTGACGACAAAAACAATATTCTTGCCCTCAATTTCTTGAAAGGCGCGATTATCGACAATTAAGTTAACATCAACTTGGTGGGTTACTACGCTGCCTGTTAGCATTTGCCCAGGGCTCCATAAACCAGTGCTATTGTTTAGTGGTACTCTTGCCGTTAGAAAGGGCTGGTTTTTATTCGCCATTAATTGGCTGATACTTGATTGGGTCTCAGCAAGTGATGATGAAACAGTGACTTGTTGGCCTTTGACGATAGCTTGCTGTTGGCTTGGAAAAATTTTGTACTCAACCCAGAGTTGATCATAGTTTTCAATGGTTAACAGGGGTTGTTGGTTTGCCAACTCACCAGGGTTTGCGTGGCGCTGTGTTACAACACCAGAAATGGGGGCGTTAATGTGGTAGCGTTTTAAGCTATTGCTTGATTCTACTTGGGCAACTATCTCACCCTCATTAACAATGTCGCCAATATTAACGGTTAGTTCAGTGATTAAACCGGGATAACGTGCCCTGACTTGGCTAATGGCATTTGGGTTAAGAACGGATCGACCATAAACTGTTATTGTTTTTTTAATTTGGCCTGCACTTGCCGTTGCATTGATAATGCCCGCTTGTTGAGCGTTAGCGGGGGTAATTTCAACATGTCCTTCTTCTTCGTCATGTTCATCTGTGTGCTCTTGTTTATGCTCATCTTTATGGCCGTTTTCGTCGGCGGCGATTACATTTTGACTAGTGATAGTGCTGCCAAGTGCTGTCACTAGTATTAAAAATAAAGTGGGATATTTAGCTGTCATGAGAATTTCCTTAAAATAGATTTTATTGGTGACGCTTAGTGGTGAAGGTTAGTGCCGTTTTGCGAAGCTGGTAAGGGCTCAGCGATGAGCTGCTCTATGTGTGTGCCATAACGCAAAGCTGAGGCGGCTGACTCGATCATGGCGCGACGGGCAAAAAGTAGCTCCTGTCGAGCCGTTAAATAATCTAAATAGCTATAGCGGCCACGTTGGTAGGCTATTTGAGTCTCCTCTAACGCCTCTGTTAATGTAGGGATAATGCTATTTTTGAGGCTTTGAGCAGTAAAAATAGCTTGTTTTCTATTTGAGTAAGCTCGATATAACTGATGGTGTAAAGCCAGCATAGTAGCTTGTCTTTTTATAATAACTTCGTCACGTTTAGCTTGTGCTGATCTAAGCGCTCCGGTATTTCGTTTGGCAGCAAATAGTGGCATGCTAAAACCCGCGGTAAGCGCGGTATCATTAATTTCCTGAATTTGTCTAATTCCCACCGACCACTTTATGTCGGCACTCGATTCAGTTCGGGCTAATCTTAATTGAGCATCTCTTAATCGCTCTTCAGTTGCATAAACTAAAATCTCAGGATTTTGTGCTACTTTGGCGAATAACTTTTCAAATGTGACATCTGCCGCAAACTGATATAAATTGCCCTCTACTTGGGTAAACGATGGTGTTGTTTCATTCCACATCATCGCCAGAGCTACTTTTGAGTAATCAAACTGTTGTTGCTCAGATGATGCTATTAACCTCGCATTACCTAAAGCTGCAAGAGCTCGTTTAATTTCGGCTGTTGGCGCAAGACCTGCTTTTGAGCGTTTTTCTACTTCTGTTAACGTGTTTTCAGCGAGTAGTACCGCCTCTTCAGCGAGTAACATACGCTCTTGTGCCGCAATAATATCAATATAGCGACGAGTCACTTCAGCGAGTAAGTTAAGTGATTCAATTTTTCGCATTGCATTAAGCTGTGAACTTCGGTTGCTGATAACACCCATACGAGCCGATCTTTTATCGCCCATTTCTATGACAGAAGAAAGTGACAGTGTGAACTCTGTCCTATCAAATAGGCCAATATCCCCTGTACCGACAAAGTTTTCCATTTCAAAACCTAGCTCATAAGCTGGGGCTAAACTCTGGGTTTGTTGTTGGCCAGCAATTGCTTCTTGACGGAATTTGAATATTTTAAGAGAGGGATTATTCTTAAGGGTGCGTTTGATGGCAACAGCGAGGGTTAGTGAGTTTTTATCAACAGTTTTAGCGATAGTCAAAGTGCTCAATGCTAATAAGCAGAGCACGGCTAAGCTAAGTAAACATGACTGAACAGCAACTATTCGTTTTTTTGAAAGCTGTATCGATAGTGCACTTGTTAAAGGCGCATGAAAATTATAAAACATTAGTGTTTTATCCTAGAGTATAAGCAAGTAATGAGTAGATTTTATCTACCACTAAGGTAACTATGAAATGTATGGTTCTGACAGTTTTGGCGGACGTAATAATAAGTAATAGCGGGGAGAGAGTTGTATTGACTCAAAAGTAAAGTATAACAATCCAGAGGTTTTGACCTCATTATTGACATGAGTAAGAGTAAACATGACATTTGAACAACAAGGACAACATTTACCGTCGCAGTCGAGACAATTATCATCTACAAGCATCTGTTCTTCAGCTGATTTTTTTATAAGGCTTATTTCAATTGCTTTGCAAGAAGCGTCATTGATTTGAAGATGAGGTTCGCTAACCTCCTTATTGTTCAAATCAGCTAAGCAACTGTCGGCCACCGCAAAAGCTGATTGCATGGATATCAACGCAATCAGTATAAAGCTGGCAAAGTTAGCGTAATGTCTTAAGGTACTTTGCTGGAAATTGTTGAGTAATCGACTCATGAAGCGCGTTTTCGCCTTTTAAATTGATGTCATTCAATTGAGGTTATTTGTTGAATAAATTGATAGCTTGCTGCATCATAAACCTTCCTGTAGGAGGAAGGTCAAGCCTAATGAAAATAAATCAACTTGCTAAATTAACCCAAGTACTTAGTAAAACTATTCGTTATTACGAAGATATTGAGTTATTGCCTAAAGCATCTCGCAATAGTAATGGTTATCGGGAATATAGTCCTGTTGATGTAGAACGTTTAGTTTTTATCAGGCGATGCCGAGAGTTGAAAATACCCCTTGAACAAATTAAAAAGTTAATACAAGTTCAATCAGATAATACCTCGTCTTGTAATGAAGTAGATCTTCTTATCGAACAACAACTAGAAAAAGTGCGTAATACCATTAGTGAATTAAAACTATTGGAACAAACGCTGTCGGTATTAGCTAGCTCATGTTCAAATGACATTGTTGGTGAGTGTCAAATACTGAAAAATTTGAACAGAGAAACTTAAGCAGAGAAACTTAATATTAAGCATTAATAGACGGTAATAGCAGGTAAAGCATTAATGAGTACTGAGCTTGCCTATTTTGTTGATAAACATCCGCTAATGAAGATAGGTTTGATTTGAATATCCTTAAAAATGTAATGATAGTTTTAATACTATGCCTATGTACTGTAGTCATATCTTGGTTGGCTACTTTCTATTTATTAGGGGCTTTTATTGATATAGCGCCGTATACCGTTGGCAATGTTTATTATATTGCTGAAATCGTACTAGCCTTTGCTATCTACTTTCTAGGCAGTTATTTCGCGATAAAATACACAAAGTGCCATCCATTTTTTGCTGCTCTTCCTGTCGGTATTACCGGGCTCATTTTTTATTATATTGAATTGGGTGGGTTAAATTGTCTTGGTGTATGCGGCATGCCTCTTTGGTATGACTTAGTTTCATTTTTCAAGCATGTATCTGCCAGTATATTGGCCTGTGTTTTGGCTACCGGTAAACGGCATTCTAATATAACCACAATCATGAATATTAATGTCGATGAAAATTCAAACTGGTTATCAAAATTGCCAAGCATAAAATGGTTTGTAGGCACTTTTTCTGTAATAGCTGTAATTTTTTTACTTTGGGTAAATCACCTTTACTCCAATGTGGTCGCGAACTCTGAAACTGTTTCACTTTATTCTCAAATTTTAAAAGAGCAACGTAAGGTTACTGTATTTCTACCCTCAGGATATTTGAACAGTGACCAGTCTTTTGATGTTTTATATACCCTTGATGGTGAAAACCCACAACATAATTTCTTAGCGGCAATAACGGCAAAAGTTTTAACAGATTTAGGAATTATACCAAAAATTATTGTTGTTGCTATCAACGGACAGGGCATGCGGGCACGAGACTTTCTACTTAAAGGTGCCGTTGATGTAAACGGGCGTGATGCTTCAGGGGAGGCCCATCGCTTTCACCAGTTTCTTGACAGTGAACTGATACCAACTATTGCCAGAGGGTTTAGAACTTCAGATCGTAAAATTATTGCAGGACATTCTTATGGTGGCTTGTTTACCGCCTATAGTTTTACTGAGCATAGAGACATTTTTGACGGTTACTTTAGCTTCAGCCCTTCATTTCAAGACTCAAATACTTCAGTAACATCGTTTAGACAAGGGTTAAATCAGCAATTTGAAGGCCATAAGTTTATCTACTTAAATCTTGGCTTGGAAGGCGGGATTATGCGAGAGTCGTTCAAGCAAGTTGAAAGCATTATTGAAAATCAAAGAGTTGAAAAATTACGCACTGCCGTTAACTATTATTCATTGCCCCATGCGCTAATTATGATACCAGGATACTTTAAGGCACTTATCGAGTTTTATCAGCAATAAGCGCTATTTACTTTTTTTGACCTTTCTTTTGACCTTTCTTTTGACCGTGAAGTGCTACTTGCATAGGCATAAAATTAGCCGATGGTGTTAATTGTATTCAGTTAATAAACTGCCGTTATGTCGCCGTAAATTCAAAGTATATATTATAACAGTCAGCCATTCCTCTCAATAAACAATTTATCAAGCTAATTACCTTAAATTATTTATATACTTAATTATAAGTTACCTTTATTTTAACTTTGTTAATATTTGATTTTGTTGGGTTTTTTAACTTGTTTCCACTCTGGCAGTATAAAAAATCAAAACTGACACTTGTGTCAGGTTTTGATTCTGCTATATTAAATCTATTAAGATTTAGCGCTATCTAAAAAAGTAAGAACAACAACGGAACTAATTATGAGAAATAGCACAGTTTGTTTTTTATTAAACAAAGACCTTGTGACCATAGAAAATATTGACCCTAATCTAACGGTTTTACAGTATTTACGTGAAATTCAATTTAAAACAGGATCAAAAGAAGGTTGTGCATCAGGTGACTGTGGTGCTTGTACTGTAGTGCTTGCAGAGCTAGATAGTGAAAATGTAAATCAGCTTCATTATATGTCGATCAACTCTTGTATTACCTTTGTTGGTAATTTACATGGCAAACAGTTGATCACGGTTGAAGATTTAAAAAATGGCGCTCAACTGCACCATGCTCAACAAACACTTGTTGATAACCACGGTACACAATGTGGTTTCTGTACTCCGGGCTTTGTAATGTCGTCTTTTGCCCTGCACAAACATAACAATACCCCATCTCGCCCAGAGGTACTTGAGGCATTAGCCGGAAACTTATGCCGTTGTACTGGTTATCGCTCTATTATTGAAGCCGCAATTACCTCAAGCGAGGGAGTTGAAGATGACTCTTTTGCCCAGCATTATCAAACAACGGTTACTACACTAACCGAGCTTCAGAAACTACCTTCACCAGTGTTAACGGCTAATGGCCATCATTTTGTTGCACCTAAAAATATAGACGAATTAGCGATTGAGCTAATTAATGAACCTCAATCAACCTTGTTAGCTGGTGGTACCGACTTAGCGCTATCGGTTACCCAAAACTTAGCGACAATAAACAAACTTGTTTATCTTGGTAACGTTAAAGAGCTCACTCAAATTGAAGAAACAGATACTGAAATTATTATTGGCTCAGCACTACCTTACAGTAAGTTTATTGATACTTTGCATCATTATTATCCTGACTTAGGGCAGATGATTGAACGCATAGGTTCAAAACAAGTGCGTAATAACGGCACCTTAGGCGGAAATATTGGTAATGCATCACCAATTGGTGATATGCCGCCGGCACTTATTGCCCTTGGTGCAACTATGACTTTGCATGTTAATGGGTGCGAGCGTACTATTTTAGTTGAAGATTATTTTGTTGATTACAAAAAAACCGTGCTTAAACCTTCAGAATTTATCAAGTCAGTACAAATTCCTAAACCTTTGGCAGGCCAAATATTAAAGGTTTATAAAATTTCTAAACGTATTGATGATGACATTTCTGCAGTATTAGCGGCGTTTTTTATTGAGCGGCAAGATCAGAAGATCACTAATGTTCGAATCGCTTTTGGTGGTATGGCGGCTATTCCAAAGCGAGCGCCTGCCTCTGAAGCTAAGTTGTTAGGTAACCATTTAACAAAAACTGTAGTTGCGAAGGCCAAAGAGGCCCTAACAGCTGATTTTAAGCCAATGTCTGATGTTCGTGCTTCTGATAAGTACCGCATGAAAGTAGCCCAAAACCTTATTGAAAAGTGCTATTTAGAGCTGCAAAGCAATTTGATAGAAACACGAGTGGTAAATTATGCGTAGTTTAATTGATATAAAAAAAGCTGATATACAAAAAGTTGATATAAAAAAAGCTGAAATAACAAAAACAGCTAATGTTACAGCAAGCTCACACACTAATGAAAACCTTGAAAAAGGCCAAGTAAATATTGGTTTAGGTGGCGTAGGTCGCTCTACAAAACATGACAGTTCTGACAAACAAGTGGCCGGTGAAGCCCTTTATGTTGATGACCGTCCAGCAGTGCGTGGTGAATTACATGCAGCCGTGGGGCAGTCTACTCATGCCCACGCTAATATCTTATCAATGGACTTATCTGCGGTAAAAGCAGCACAAGGTGTAATCAAGGTAATCACAGTAGAAGACGTGCCAGGGCATACTGATATTGGCCCTGTTTTCCCTGGTGATCCAGTATTAGCCATTGGTAAAGTAGAATTTGTTGGACAACCGATTTTTGCGGTAGCGGCAACGAGTTTCGACTTAGCTCGTAAAGCGGTTAAATTAGCTAAAATTGAATATCAAGCACTTGAAGCAGTGTTAACAGTAAAAGATGCCTTGGCTAAACAAAACTTTGTTCGCCCGCCATTTTCGATGACGCGTGGTGATTCCGTCTCAGCTATCTCAGCGGCACAACATCAATTATCCGGTGAAATCACCGTTGGTGGTCAAGAGCATATGTACCTCGAAGGTCAAATATCAACAGCTGAGCCAACAGAAGATGGTGGGATGAATATTTACACTTCATCACAACATCCAAGCGAAGTGCAAAAATTAGTGGCTGAAGTTCTTGATATCCCATTAAATAAAGTGCTTGTTGATATGCGCCGTATGGGTGGTGGTTTTGGCGGGAAAGAAACCCAAGCAGCGCCATGGGCCTGTATTGCCGCCTTACTTGCTAATGAAACAAAGCGGGCAGTTAAATTTAAATTAGCGCGTATGGATGACATGATCATGACAGGTAAACGTCATCCTTTTGAAAACAATTACACCGTTGGTTTTGACAATGATGGTCAGATTAAGGGCATTAATATTGAAGTAAATGGTAACTGTGGTTATTCACCAGATTTATCCGATGCCATTGTTGACCGAGCCATGTTCCACTCAGATAACGCTTATTTCTTAGACCAAGCAACGGTTACTGGCAACCGTTGTAAGCTAAATACGGTATCTCATACCGCTTATCGCGGTTTTGGTGGTCCTCAAGGCATGATGACGATAGAAGTGGTCATGGACGAAATAGCTCGTCATTTAGGCAAAGATCCGTTAGAAATTCGTAAAATTAATTTATATGGTGGTGAAGGTCGAGATGAAACTCATTACCATCAGAAAGTTGAACATAATAATTTAGCTGAGATTATTGAAACATTAGAGCTAAGTTCAGACTACCAAGCACGTCGTAAAGCCATTACTGAATTTAATGCCAATAGTCCAATACTTAAGAAGGGTATTGCTTTAACGCCGGTTAAATTTGGTATTTCATTTACTGTTCAGCATTTAAACCAGGCAGGGGCACTTGTTCATGTTTATACCGATGGCACTATTCACTTAAGCCATGGTGGTAGTGAAATGGGGCAAGGGTTAAATACTAAAGTTGCACAAATTGTTGCTGAAGAATTCCAAGTCGATGTTAATACCGTTGCTATTTCTTCTGCTCGTACCGATAAAGTGCCGAATTCGTCACCCACTGCAGCATCTTCAGGTACAGATTTAAATGGTAAAGCGGCAGAAGCTGCGGCTAAAACCATTAAACAACGTTTAATTGATTTTGCTTGTGAAAAATATCAAGTAGTGGCAGAGCAGGTAAGTTTTGAAAATAACAATATTGTTGTTGGTGAGCAAACCTTCACTTTTGCTGAGTTTTCACAAATTGCTTACATGGGGCGGGTATCTTTATCGTCTACTGGTTTTTATAAAACGCCTAAGATTCATTTTGATCGAGCGACAGGCAAAGGTCGTCCATTTTTCTATTACGCAACGGGTGCTGCAGTCTCTGAAGTATTAATTGATACCTTAACGGGCGAATACAAAACCCTACGTACTGATATTTTGCAAGATGTTGGTCACTCAATTAACCCAGCGATTGATATCGGTCAAATTGAAGGGGCTTTTGTTCAAGGCATGGGTTGGTTAACCACAGAAGAATTAATGTGGAATGAACAAGGGCGGCTACTTTCAAATAATCCGGCAACCTACAAAATACCAGCAATTAATGATGCACCAGAAGATTTCCGAGTTGCATTATTGCCAGATGCGCCAAACCGTGAACACACCATTTACAACTCCAAAGCCGTAGGCGAACCACCTTTCATGCTGGGAATTTCAGTATGGTCAGCACTAAAAGATGCAATTTCAAGTATCAGTGATTACCAACACAGTCCTGCTCTTGATACCCCGGCAACCCCTGAACGTGTGCTTTGGGCGGTTGAGTCAGTTAAAGCAAGAAAAGCAGCAAATAAATAAGGAGTATAAGATGTCTGTTTCTAATGAGTATAGTTTTGAACAAGACGGCTATGGCAATTCAAGCGATGGCAAAGCCAACTCTTTTAAAGAAAACTCTATTAAGGAAAACCTTGGTCATAAACTAAATTGGAATCAGGCGAGTCTTGACTTAAATCAGCAAGGTAGGGCGTATGTACTGATCACCATAATTGGTGTAACAGGTTCAACCCCTCGTGATAGTGGCACTAAAATGGTGGTCAGCCAAAGTGATATCTTTGACACCATCGGTGGCGGTCATCTTGAGTATAAAGCGATAAAACAAGCGAGAAAATTACTTGAAGAAAATAAAGATTGTCAATTAATTGAGCATTTTCAATTAGGCAGTCAATTAGGCCAGTGTTGTGGTGGTAATGCCAGTATCTTGTTTGAATGTTTTGCTGCTAATACTATTCATATTGCTGTGTTTGGCGCCGGTCATGTCGGCCAAGCGTTGATCCCTATGTTATCGGGCTTACCTTGTCATATTACTTGGGTAGATAATCGTGAATCACAATTCCCGGTAAATTGTCAGCAATATGCCAATGTTACAGCGCTACTCACAGACGACCCTGCTGCTGAAGTATCAGCGATGCCTAGTAAAACTTTGTATGTGGTGATGACTCATAATCATCAACTTGATTTTGATATCAGCCTTGCTGCATTAAAAAGAGAAGACTTCCACTACCTAGGATTGATAGCCTCTGATACTAAATGGCGCCGCTTTCAACAGCGTTACAAACACAGAGAAATATCACCTTCGCTAGTTGAACAAATGAATTGTCCCATCGGGCTTGAGCAGGTGGTTGGAAAAATTCCGATGGAAGTTGCTATCAGTGTCGCAGGGCAGATCATTGAATCTTATCAAGAGCTGTTACCTAGTGAACAACTGCAAAGTAAAAATAAAGGGGTTGCTTGGAAAGAAATTAAGCAACTACTGTCTGAGCAAACAGCTGAAAACTATATTGCTAAATCTTCTGTTGCAGAAAATAGCACAGCAATAAATTTAACCACTCATTCTAAAGTCAGCTCAGAAGATCTTGCGGTTATGAATGATGAACTATTAACCGAAAATGGAGCAGTAAAATGAAACATTTTGCTCTAAAAAGTAAAAATGTCATTGTTGCCGGTCAGATGAAAGCAGCAGTTATTGAAGTTAAAGGTGAGTTAATTGCCGCAATACATGCCTACGATCAGTTACTCGAATGTCAAATCCAAGACTTTGGTGAACTAGTGATTATGCCAGGGTTAGTTGACTCCCATGTACATATTAATGAGCCCGGACGAACTGAGTGGGAAGGCTTTAATACCGCAACACAAGCAGCAGCAGCAGGTGGTATTACCGCGTTAGTAGATATGCCATTAAATTGTATTCCAGTAACAACGACAAAAGCGGCTTTTCAAGAAAAACTTGACAGCGTTGATGACAAATTATGGGTAGACTGCGGATTTTGGGGCGGCGTTATTCCCCAAAATATTGATGATTTAGATGACTTACTCAATGCCGGTGTTTTAGGGGTTAAGTCATTCTTGATTGACTCGGGTATTGCAGAGTTCCCTCCTGTTGAAGCTAAAGATATGCGTGCGGCTATGCCAATTTTAGCAAAACATGATGTGCCTTATTTGATTCATGCTGAATTAGATTGTGGTGGTTTTCATGATGTTGAGATCACCAAAGAATACAACAGCTTTTTAGCATCCAGACCAAAGAGCTGGGAAAATAATGCAATTTCGTTAATGGTTGATATGGCTCGTGAGTCAAAAGCAAAGGGCGATAACTGTAAAGTTCATATTGTGCATTTATCCTCAGATGAAGCATTAGCAACCATTGAACAAGCCAAAAGTGAAGGCTTGCGTTTTACTGCAGAAACTTGTCCTCATTATTTAACCATTGCTTCTGAAAGTATTCCTGATGGCAAAACACTCTTTAAATGTTGCCCACCAATTCGTGAAAACAAAAACCGTGAACATTTGTGGCAAGCTATCACTGATGGGCGGTTAGATTTTATTGTCTCTGATCACTCGCCATGCACACCCGAGCTAAAACATATTGATACCGGTGATATCGAAAAAGCGTGGGGCGGAATTTCTGCACTGCAATTTGGAATTTCACTCATTTGGACTGAAGCAAAAGAGCGGGGTTTTACCCTAGTCGACATTGCACGGCTAATGTCGGCTGAAACAGCTAAATTTGCTGGTTTAGACTCAGTGAAAGGTGAAATTAAAGTAGGAAATCATGCTGACTTTTTAGTATTTGATCCCAATGTCCAGTTCACCATCACCAATGAAATGATTAAACATCGCCATAATATTACGCCTTATGTCGGTCGTAAAGTTACTGGGCAAGTTGAGCATACTTTTGTTCGTGGTCACCATGTTTACCAGCAAGATCAATTTATTAATGCCCCTGTTGGCAGGCCCTTACTTAAAGGTCAACTTTAGCTTTGTGTTAACGGAAAAATTAAAGATTAATAAAATCATATAAAGATAAATAAGAATTAGGAATTGAATGCCATGATGTTAGATATAGATACTCAAGAGCAGAATAAACTTTCAGGTGATGCTCTTGAATTAGAACAAAAGTTAAAAACTCACTGTGTTGACTTAGCCAGTGATCGTGTTGGCGGTGAAACTTTGTCGTGCAGTGATGACTTTTTTGCAGAAATGGAAAATCTTATCAAACCAGGTCGTGGCATTTTCATTGATGACAAGTTTACCGACCGTGGTAAATGGATGGACGGTTGGGAGTCTCGTCGTAGTTATGGCCGTGACAATGGCAGGGAATTTGACTGGTGTATTATTCGTTTGGGGATTAAAGGTGTTATTCGCGGTTTCGATATAGATACAAACTACTTCCGTGGTAATGCCCCTGAGTCTGTTTCTGTCGAAGCTTGTGTTAGTGAAGTAGAGCCAAATGCTGATACGGTTTGGGAGACAGTGTTAGAGCAAGCAGAAGTTGAAGCTCATAGTCAGAATGTTTTTGCTATTACCAATGACAAAGCGTACACCCATATACGTTTAAACATGTTCCCTGATGGTGGGGTTGCCCGAATCCGTGTTTACGGTGAAGCTGATGTTAATTGGCAGCACTTTATTGATGGTGAGCTAATCGACTTAGCCTACATTAAAAATGGTGGTAAAGCGTTATTGGTAAGCGATATGTTCTTCAGTGATAAGAACAACCTCATTATGCCTGGTCGAGGTAAAGATATGGGTGATGGTTGGGAAACTAAACGTCGTCGTGACCCAGGACCTGATTGGTCTATCGTTAAGTTAGCCGCACAAGGCAGTATTGAAAAGGTCATTGTTGATACCTGTCACTTTAAAGGGAATTTCCCAGATACCTTTACTTTAGAAGGCATAGTCTCTGACAGTGATGATTTCACTGATGGTAAGCAAGCTGAACAATGGCAACCGATTATTGCTCGTACTAAATTATACGCACACCGTGAGCATTTATTTATTAATGAAATTATTCCAGCAAGTACCCAGACGTTTAGCCACGTGCGCTTAAGTATCTTCCCAGATGGTGGTATTTCTCGTTTACGGACCTTTGGTAAAAAAGGATAAACTAATGACATTAACTGATTTAAATAACCAAACGGCAGAACAAGCGAACCATACTTTTATCCAGTGCTGTACCTCATCTACTTGGGTCAAAGCAATGGTAGCAGCACGTCCTTTTAGTGATGAAATCGCTGTAGCAAAACAAGCCGACTTAGCATGGCAAGAGTTAGAAGAAGCTGATTATTTAGAAGCTTTTGAAGGTCATCCTAAAATTGGTGATGTCAGCAGCTTACGTGCTAAATATGCAAATACCAAAGAACTAGCGGGTAATGAGCAAGGTTTAGTTAAAGAAGCTAATGATGATGTGCTGGAAGTGCTTTCTCTAGGCAATAGTGATTATCAAGAAAAGTTTGGTTTTATCTTTATTGTTTGTGCAACAGGCAAAAGTGCTCAAGAGATGTCTGACTTACTTCAAGCTCGTTTACCAAATAACAAAGCTCAAGAATTAATTAATGCCGCAGAAGAGCAACGAAAAATTTTCCAACTTCGTATTAATAAGGCATTTGCTGCAGGCTAAGCCAGAAACAAAAGGAAATATTATGAGCCAAATTACAACTCACATACTAGATACAACCCGTGGTTTACCTGCGAGAAATGTGCCGATCACTTTATATGCTCAAAAGGATAGTGGTTGGCAGAAACTTGGCGGCGGTATCACCAATAAAGATGGACGACTTCCTGGATTATTGGCTGATGAGGTAAAACTTGCTGCGGGTATTTATCGAATGCATTTTGAAACCAGTAGCTATTTTGAAGCAAACGATGAACAGGGGTTTTACCCTTATGTCGATATTGTTTTTGAGCTAGATGCAAACGGTGACCATTACCACATACCCCTGTTATTAACTGCGTTTGGTTATTCAACTTACCGTGGCAGTTAACGATGAGCGTTACTAATAAAGTGATCAATCAAGTGATGAATAAAGCGATTCTTAAAACATTAACGCCAAAACCGCTGACGGCAGCAGCATTTTCTGCCTTTGGTGATGTAATTGAAACTAGCAATGATGTAAAGAACTTTGCCATTAATGATGGCTTCACTCAGCGTTATCATGATTTAGCTAAAGTTGATGTTACTGATAATAATGGTCATACGTTGATCAATATCTTTCGCTCAAAGCCACTAGCACAACCTATTGCCATTAAAATGATGGAGCGCCACCCACAGGGTAGCCAAGCATTTATTCCTATGGGGGATAACCGATATATAGTTGTGGTGGCACCTGCAGGCGAATTTGATGTCAGTAAAATTGAAGTATTTATCGCTAATTCAAACCAAGGGGTGAATTATCATAAAGGCACATGGCATCACTTTTGTTTAGCTCTAGGCAGTGAAAGCGATTTTTTAGTGGTTGATAGAGGCGGCAAGGGTGATAACTGTGATGTGCTTGAATTAGATGGCTCATTAGTCATTGCAAACGTTTAAAGGTAACAAATTGAGAACATTTAAAAGAACATTAAAAAGAAAGCTTTCCAATAATAAAAATTGCCGAAGGGCAATAGTAAGAAAGCAGCAGGCAAGAAATAAACTCACGTGGTTTGTTACGACAAACTAGTTTAATCCAAACACGTATCGCCAATGCAAAAGTTAAGCAGGCGAGCAGATGTATAAAGGTAAGAGAAAATGTTAAAAGTATATCGTGGTGAATTACTGCACTTTTTGGCCGACCCAGCTAAAGTCGCCTTAGAAGATAGTTATCAATATCTAGAAGATGGCTTGTTGATCATTAAAGATGGCTTAGTAGAGCAAGTAGGTGAAGCCGCTGAGTTATTAGCCACCTTAGATAAAAATGTAGAAGTAACTCATTATAAAAATGGCCTAATGATGCCTGGGTTTATTGATACCCATGTTCATTACCCACAAACGGAAATGATCGCCTCTTATGGTGAGCAACTACTTGAATGGTTAGAGAATTATACCTTTCCTTTTGAGCGACAATTTTCTGACTTTGAACACGGTAAAAGTGTTGCTGAGTTCTTTTTAACACAATTGCTTGAAGCAGGTACTACCACAGCTTTGGTCTTTGGTACTGTGCATAAAGAGTCGGTTGAGGCCTTTTTTACTGTTGCTCAACAGAAAAAACTTCGCATGATTTGTGGCAAGGTTCTAATGGATCAAAACTGTCCTGATTATTTATCAGATACCGCTCAAAGTGGTTATGATGACAGTAAAGCATTAATTGAAAAATGGCATAATACTGACCGTTTACAATATGCGATTACCCCACGTTTTGCCCCTACCTGTTCTACTGAACAACTGAACAAAGCAGGACAATTACTTAGCGAAAATCCTACGGTTTATTTACATACCCACCTAAGTGAAAACAAAGCTGAAATAGCTTGGGTAAAAGATCTTTTCCCTGACAGTGACGGTTACTTAGATGTGTATGATAAAAGTCAATTATTGGGTCGACGTAGTATTTTTGCCCATGGTGTACATTTACATGACAGTGAGTGTCAACGCTTAGGTGAAACAGACTCGGCCATTGCATTTTGTCCAAGTTCAAACCTGTTTTTAGGTAGTGGTTGTTTTAACCTCAAACAGGCGGAAGAATTTGATGTTAACGTCGGCTTCGGCTCTGATATCGGCGCTGGTACAACCTTTTCAATGCTAAGCACCATCAATGAAGGTTATAAAACACAACAGTTACGTGGTGACAAACTTACGCCATTCAAATCGTTTTATTTGGCGACATTAGGTGGAGCCATCTCGTTAGATCTTGAGGGCACGATAGGTAACTTTACTAAAGGCGCGGAAGCTGACTTTATTGTCCTTGATTATCATGCAACACCGCTAATGGACAGACGTATGCGGCATTGTACCAATTTGTCAGAGAAGTTATTTATCCTAAGTATGTTAGGTGATGAACGCCATGTAAAAGCTACTCATATTATGGGTGAACTCGTCTAATAGGTAGAAAAAGTTAATAAATAATTTAATGTCTTAAACTAGCACCTTGTACTTTAACTTAGTTTAAGCATATTGCTCTCTGGTTCGTCATTCCGGTAGTCTTTTGGCCGGAATCCATGGCAATTTAAAGCTAGATCCCCGACTAATACATTTCGGGGATGACGGTTCGAATGATTATTTAAGAATATTGCTTTCTGGTTCGTCATTCCGGTAGTTTTTTGGCCGGAATCCATGACAATTTAAAGCTAGATCCCCGACTAATACATTTCGGGGATGGCTGCTCGGATGGTAAATTTCTTATCAAGAGTTCGGTAAGTTAATGAATTTAATAAAACACTAATAAACAAACGTTTGATGTAAGTCGATATTCAGATCCGGCAACAGATAATAACAACGATTATAAAAATTATAACTGGAGAACTTTATGGATCCGTATATTAATGAATGGCTTAACTTAGTCATTCGCTTTGCTCACCTTATCACCGGTATCGCTTGGATAGGTGCATCATTTTATTTTGTTTGGTTAGATAACCATTTAGAAAACCCTCCACAATGGAAAAAAGATAAAGGCATTGGTGGTGATTTATGGGCTATTCACGGTGGCGGTTTTTATGAAGTGGCAAAATACAAACTTGCTCCTGAGCAAATGCCAAAAACATTACATTGGTTTAAGTGGGAAGCGTATACCACTTGGATTACCGGATTTTTACTACTGTCTTTAATGTTCTATGTTGGCGCTGAATCATATTTAATTGACAAACGAGTTGCTGACTTAACACAATTTCAAGCTATTGCCTTAGGTATAGGCTCCATCGTTGTTGGTGTTGGTATTTATGAAATACTAGTGCGGACAAGATTAAAGAATCATGGCATTATTTTAGGTTTGATATTAATCGCTGTTGCCACCGCTTTGTCTTATGGCTTAACCCAAGTATTTAGCGCTCGTGGTGCTTACATGCACATGGGAGCAATTATTGGCACTATTATGGCAGGTAATGTTTTTTTTGGCATCATGCCTTCTCAACGTGCATTAGTTAGGGCCGTTGAAGCTGGAGAGTCACCAGACTCTAAATATGGCTTAAACGCGAAACTGCGTTCTACTCATAATACTTATACTACATTGCCTGTAATTTTTATTATGATTTCTAATCATTACCCGATGACCTATAACCACAGCGCAAACTGGTTGGTATTAATTGCTATTATTTTAATTACTGCGGCGGTTCGTCAATACTTTGTCTTGCGTCATTTTGGCAAACAAAAGCCGTTGATTTTAGTGGGTTCAGTTGTTGCCACTATCGCCCTAGCGTTTCTTATTGCACCAAAGTCAGTTGAATTGACCGAAGAGCAGAAAAGCCAAGTTGTTGATATTGCCCAAGTGCAAACCATTATTGAACAACGCTGTGGGTCTTGCCATGCCGACAACCCAACCGACGATATTTTTACAATTGCTCCAGCAGGCATTATTTTTTCAGATGAAGCAACAATTAAACAATGGGCGCCACGCATTCAAGCCCGAGTTATTGACGCTAAAGACATGCCATTTATGAATAAAACACAAATGACAGATGACGAGCGTAATACTTTAGCAATCTGGCTGGCGCAAAACAGTAGCAAATAATCAGCAGTCCTTTAACCTATTTATTATCCGTCATTCCGGTTGTCTCTTTAGCCGGAATCTTTTTGCAATAGACTCCCTGTGCAGCTTTGAAGTTACAGAGCAATGGTAAATGGCTACATCTATGTAGGCAAAACACTATGGGAGTAACGGCTAATAACATAAATAAAATAAAAGATTAAAATATGAATAAACGAGTCATCAAACACGGCTATAAAGTCGCCGAGTCTTTATATAATTTAGTTGAACATGAGGTGCTGCCAGGCACAGGTATTGATGCTGAAGACTTTTGGCAATCGATGGCGAACATATTTGATGAATTCACCCCTAAAAACCAACAGTTATTGGCGATTCGAGAGCAATTTCAAGCGAAAATAGACGCATGGCATTTAGATGAAAATAATCAGCCTTTCAATAAGCCCCTTAGTCAGCAAAGATATCAACAATTTTTAACCGATATTGGTTACATTGTCGAAGACAAAGATGATTTTTCCATAACCACCAATTATGTTGATGATGAAGTCGCTACAGTTGCTGGGCCGCAACTTGTTGTGCCATTAATGAATGCCCGTTTTGCTTTAAATGCCGCTAACGCTCGCTGGGGCAGTTTGTACGATGCACTTTATGGTACCGACGTTATCAGCGATGAAGCTGGTGCAGAGGTTAACAAAAGCTATAACCCAATTCGTGGCGCGAAAGTTCAAGCCTATGCGCGTCGTTTTCTTGATGATGTAATTCCATTATCTACTGGCAGTTACCAAGAGGTAATTAGCTTTCAAATCGCTCAAGGTAAGTTGATTGTTAGCCTAAAATCAGGCGAGCAGGTACGTTTGAGTGATGAAGACAAGTTTGTTGGTTTTAATGGCGCTGAGCAAAACCCTAGTGCACTTTTATTTCGTAACAATGGTTTGCATATCGAGATTAAAATTGATCCTAGTATGCCGGTGGCAAAAACAGACCCTGCATCGGTTGCTGATATTATTTTAGAGTCAGCATTAAGTGCTATTCAAGACTGCGAAGACTCTATCGCGGCCGTTGACGCTGAAGATAAAACGGCTGTTTATCGAAATTGGCTCGGATTAATGAAGGGAGACCTAACTGAAACACTGCAAAAAAATGGTGAATCAATCGTTCGTAAACTTAATGGTGATCGCCATTATAATACCCCTGACAATGAGTCTTTTACTCTACCTGGACGTAGTTTGTTATTTGTCCGTAATGTCGGTCATTTAATGACTAGCGATGCCGTGCTTACCAAAGATAACCAAGAAGTACCTGAAGGTATTTTAGATGGCTTGATCACGACATTAATTTCTTTACATGACTTAAAAGGCAATTCAGCTTTTAAAAACTCTCGTCAAGGCAGTATTTATATTGTTAAACCTAAAATGCACGGCCCTGATGAAGTTTCCTTTAGTAATGAATTGTTTACTCGTATTGAAGCGTATTTGGGCTTAGCGACTAATACCATAAAAATGGGCATTATGGATGAAGAGCGTCGTACTTCGGTTAATTTAAAAGAATGTATTCGTGCAGCCAAAGATCGTCTTGCCTTTATCAATACTGGATTTTTAGACCGAACCGGTGATGAAATACATACCAGTATGAAAGCCGGGCCAATGGCTCGTAAAGGGTTAATGAAAGACGAAAAGTGGATCCAGTCTTATGAAAAACGCAATGTTCGCATTGGCTTGCAAGCTGGTCTTAAAGGTAAGGCTCAAATAGGCAAGGGCATGTGGGCGATACCAGATGAAATGTCAGCGATGGTGGAAAGTAAAATAGCTCATCCTCAGTCAGGGGCAAACTGTGCTTGGGTACCGTCACCAACCGCAGCTACGTTACACGTTATGCATTATCACAAAGTTAACGTTGCTAATATTCAAGATGAAATGCTTGAGCAATATGCTAACACTGCGAGCAATGATGGTTTAACAGACTTGTTAACGATTCCTTTATTGAAAAACCAGCATGAGCTAAGTGAGCATGATATTCAAAATGAACTCGATAACAATGTGCAAGGTTTACTGGGTTATGTCGTTCGTTGGATAGACCAAGGTATAGGTTGTTCTAAAGTGCCAGATATAGACAATGTCGGCCGCATGGAAGACAGAGCCACCTTAAGAATATCAAGCCAGCACATTTGTAATTGGTTGCATCATGGTATTTTAACCAAATCACAAGTAGTTGAGTCTTTACAACGCATGGCCAAAGTTGTGGATAATCAAAATATTACCGATGCTACTTACCAAGTAATGGCACCAGATTTTGATAGTAATATCGCTTTTAATGCCGCCATGGATTTAATCTTTAAAGGTGAAGAGCAACCTAGCGGCTATACCGAACCTTTATTGCATCAACGCCGAGTGGAGTTAAAAGCGGTTGATTAAAAGCAATACCTTAGTTTAGCAGTTCAAAAGTTGAGCAAAAGTAGTCGTTAACAGACTTTAGTACAATTATGTGTCTGTAGTAATAGAACCAGTTAAAAATCAGTGATAGGTTGATAAAATCATCATATCGCTGATTTTTTATCGTTGAAATTATAGTTCAATCCTGTTTGTTAAGTCCGAATTAACGGCTATTGTCGCTTAAGTTAAGTCAAATCGACTGATAACTGTTTTCAATAATAGCCATTTCGAAAGTTCTAACTATAATTATTATTATCAATATAATAAGTTTATTGAGGCTTTCTTTGACATCTTATTTATTTTCAAAAAAATGGTTTACTGTTATTATTTTACCGCTACTATCATTTCAACTAATGGTTCAAGCGGCGGCTTTATCTACGCCATTAAATGATATAACGCCTGTCACTACCAACACAGAAACCAAACAAAACACTTTGTCTACTGCACAGTTAGTCAGTGGCTTGCAATCAGGTGGTTATATTATTTATATGCGCCACGGTATAACAAATCGCACTCAAAAAGATAATACCCAAGATTTAACTGATTGCTCTAAGCAGAGAAATCTTTCTGATAAAGGCCGTGAACAAATAAAACAACTATCGAAAACCCTTCAAACATTAAAAATTCCCATTGGAGAGGTACTCACTAGCCCCTATTGCCGGACCAAAGAAACGGCAAAGCTAGCTTTTGGAAAATTCATCCTGGAGCCCAAACTACAATTCTCTATCAGTAAAAACCAAGAAGAGTCGCAACGCTTGGGCGAGCAACTTCAGCAAATGATGTTTCAAGCTAATACAAAAGGTGTTAATGCTGTCTTTGTTGGTCATACCTCAAATTTACGTGACGGTTTAAATGTATGGCCTAAACCTGAAGGTGTGGTGGTGGTATTTCAACTAAAACAGCAAGAGCTAATTTTTAAGGGGATGATAAAACCCAACGATTGGTCAAATAAAGTCGACATTAACCTTTAATTATGAAGTACTTTTACTCTTTCTCTTTGCGTAGTCGTTTTCTTATTGCCCCAATTATCGGTATTGTTTTAGCAATACTGTTATACGTAACAAGTAATGCCATTATTCGTGAGCACAGTGAAGTATTGCAACAATTAAGTGAAAGTAACCTGCCGAAAATTTCAAAGATCAGTCAAAGCTCAATACGGTTAAGTGATGGGCATACTAAGCTCTCCTTGTTATTATTATCGGCACAAATACATCAAGACGAAGAGAAAATCTACCTCGGCGGTCGTAAAATATTAAACAACCTGCACAAAATTGAAGCTGAATTTGCATTGAGTTTAGCGATACAAAATGATGATGCAAAAACACCTCAAGTACTCAACTATAAAAACATTAAACAAGTCTTTCTTTTGTATAAGAACGCAGTGATTAGCGCAATTGAACTCTCAAGTGTTGACGTTAGCCTTGCTCAGCAAGAGCTATTATTAGCGGGTAAGGTGTTGCAAGAGTTAAATAAACTGCTGTTAACGCTATCAAGTACCCACATTAAAGAAATGAACTCTGCATCGAGTTTAATTGAAGTGTCCCTCGGGCAAAATAATGTACTTAATGTAGTGGCCGTTATTTTAATCACCTTGATGTTGATTTCTGCACTTTATTTTTCTAGAAATTTAGCCAACGCGTTAGAAAAAGTTAATCAAGCGCTGTTTAGTCTCGCCAATGGCAATGATATTAATCCCCTTCCAGAACAAAGTGATGAATATATGCAGCAATTAAATAGTGCTGTTAATCAATTTTCCAACACGTTAAAAGAAAATGAGCGACAATCACTGGAGTTAGCCAGTAAAGTTTCGCTTTTAACCGATAGTGAAAAGCGGATGTCAGCATTATTAGATATAACGGCAACCGCGATTATTGCTATCGACAGCTCACAGCAGATTATATTATTTAATAAAGCCGCAGAACAAATATTTGGTTTTGATACTCAAGATATAATGGGAAAAAATGTCTCACAGTTAATCCCAACAGCCTTACGTGAACAACATGTTTTGGCAATAGAGTACTTTGAAACAGAAGCTGAAACTCAAACAAAAAAAGCCAATACACCTAGGGATAGTGTACCGCTTACCGCACTCAAAAAAAATGGTGAAGAATTTTCAATAGAGGCTAATGTTTCACATTTAGTTCTTGCGACAGAAACCATAACCACACTCTCACTAACCGATATTTCTTCTCGGGTTGCCGCTGAAACTGCGTTATTAAAGTATCAAGAAGAGCTAGAGGATAAAGTTGAGCAAAGAACTGTTGAGTTGCAAAGTTCGATAGAAAACTTGCAAAACGCGCAAGGTTTACTTATAGAGTCAGAAAAAATGGCATTACTCGGACGACTTGTTGCGGGCATGGCCCATGAACTTAATACCCCTATTGGTATTTGTGTAACGGCGGGCAGCTTTTTAGAAGAAAAAATTGCTCAGTTAATTACCGCCTATGACAGCAATAATATTCGTAAACAAGACTTTCTCAATTTTGTTGACGCTGGCAGTAAAACAACTAAAATGCTGTTGGAAAACTTAAGCCGTGCATCAGATCTTATTAGTAGCTTTAAATTAGTGGCTGTTGATGTCTCCAGTGAAATGCCTCGGCAAGTCAATCTCTATGATTATGTCATTGAAATTATTACGAGTCTTAAACCAGAAACTAAGCAGTATTTACATCAGATAAATATCATTGGTGATAAGGGGTTAACGGTTACGTCTTTCCCTGGACCTATTTACCAAATTATCACTAACTTAGTGATAAACTCAGTTATTCATGCTTTTGAAAAAGATAAGTCAGGCGAAATTACCATCGAAGTTAAAAGCGATAAAAAAAATGCAGTCATCATTTATAGCGATAATGGAGTTGGTATCCCAAAGGACAATCTTTCGATGATTTTTGAGCCTTTTTATACCACAAAACGCGGAAGTGGCGGCAGTGGTTTAGGGATGTATTTAGTGTATAACTTGGTCACTACTAATCTTGAGGGTAAAATTACTTGTATCAGTGAGGTAGGTAAAGGTACTCAGTTTACTATTGATTTTCCAATTAAATTAACCGGAATTGAGACAGAGATAAATTGAATATCGATAAATAATAGAGAATAAAGTCACTTATTGAGTAGTGAAAGAGATGGTTTCACGGCACTTTCACTACTCAACGTGATTTTTCTTTAATTATCAAAACTTTTCAAAGCTATGTTAAGCCATTATCAATTTTTAATACTATAAAGTGATGTAGTTAACTTTTCCTTTCGCTTGCGCTAAGTCAACGGCAACTGAAGCTACGGCTAAATCTTGTAAACCTACGCCAGTGCCATCAAATAAGGTGATTTCATCTTGTGATGTTCTTCCTTGACTTTAGCCATTGATTACTTAGCCAATTGCCACTATATCTGCTTGTTGAATTAGCCCTGCCTTGTTTGCATGTTGTGCTTCACCAATAGTGATAGATTGTGCTATTTCATCGGTCAATACGGTAGCAAGAGCTAATAGTTGAGCGTCAACCTCTTGTTTGCCTTTAATATCTGTTCCCATACAGAAGATGTGAGTACCTGGTTTGAGCCAATCCTTCTTAAGTAATGGTTCAAATGCAGAGGTAATGGTAATAATAACATCTACTTGTGCACACAATTCTTCTCTACTTATTGATTCAAAGGGCAGTAATAACTTCTCATAGACCGCGGCTAACCTTGTCAGATGTTAAGGCTGTAGATTCCAAACGATTATTTTTTCAAAACTGCGCTGCTCTACGGCAGCACGTAATTGGAACGTTGTGGATAATCAAAATATCACCGATGCCACTTACCAAGTAATAGCACCAGACTTTGATAACAACATCGCTTTTAATACAGCAATGGATTTAATCTTTAAAGGTGAAAATCAACCCAGTGGTTATACCGAACCTTTATTACATTAACGCCGAGTTGAGTTAACAGCGGTTGAGTAACGCTGCCGTTAAGTAATAAATATTATTGTTTTTAGCTAACATCAAGCCCACGACGCGGTTTTAAACCATGTCGTGGACTTTTTTAATAATATTTTCTGATAAAAAAGGCAGAGCCCTATACATCAAAATGTATTATTATCTTAGTTCCTTCATTCACCGTCGACTCAACCTCAATAAATCCATGATGTTCTTCAATAATTCCAAAAGAAATTGCCATACCTAGCCCAGTACCACTGCCGACATCTTTAGTGGTAAAAAAGGGTTCAAAAAGGCGGTGTATTGTTTGCTCGGTCATGCCACAACCGTTATCTTCAAAGGTAAGCATAAGTCGATTATCATCTTGGCTTGTTTTAATTATCACTCTGCCTTCAAAGTCTTTATTTGATTGTTTATTTCTTTGTTTATCTATTTGTTTTTTTTGGTTAATTGCTTGGCAAGCATTAATAATAATGTTCATAAAAACTTGATTTAGCTTTGAAGGGAAACAGGTCAATAACGGCTGATAGTCAAACTGAGTTTCTATAACTATGGAGTCATATTGGGTTCGAACCAAATGAATCGTTGAGTTAATTAAATCAGCAACGTTCACTTGCGCTTGTTTGGCATCATCTAAGCGAGCAAAGGTACGCAAGTCTTCAACAATGGTTTTAATGCGAGTTGTACCTTCATTTGCGGTATTAATAAGTTCAACTAATTTAGTAAACTGATGTTCAACTGATTGTAATACTTCGGGATCGGCATTATCCCCGCCAGCTAACTGTTTTAAGAATGATTTTATTTTAAAAATTTCATCATTCATCAAATAAGTAGCTGCGTGCGTGAAGTTAGTCGGGTTATTAATCTCATGAGCAACACCTGCAGTCATAGTACCTATGGATGCCATTTTACTCGATTGAATTAATTGTTTTTGAGTAGAGAGTATCTCACTGTTTTTTTCTTCAAGCTCAATAGTTCGTGCTAAAACCTTATCTTCAAGTTGTGCATTAAGATGCCGCTCAAATAGCACTTTTTTTCGTTGTGAGCGAACAAAAGTCAAGATTAAACTCAATATAATTAAGCCATAGCCAGTATATGCCCACCATGTTTTCCATGGTGGCGGTAAAACGGTAATTTGCAGTGAGGCGCCTTCTTCATTCCAATAGCCGTCAGAATTACTCGCTTTCACTCTAAAAGTATAATCTCCGCCAGGAAGGTTTGTATAAGTGGCTCTGCGATTTTTATAGTCGGTGCTGACCCAGTCTTTATCCCAGCCAACTAACTGATAGGAAAATTGATTTTTTTTAGGATTGATAAAATGTAATGCAGCAAATTCAAATGCGATAATGTTGTCAGTGTGGGTTAATGTTATCTCTTTAGTTTCGTGAATCACATACTTTAGAGTAAAAAGTCCTTCGTTTTTAGTAGTAGGATTTAAAAGACCAATAGGTACGGATTCATTTAATAATAACATCTCAGTTATTAGCACTTTAGGAGGGTTTTGATCATCAGTTATATTTTCAGGATAAAAACGATTAAAACCATTAATACCACCAAAATATAATTCACCACTTTTACTTTTAAAGGAAGCACCAAAATTAAATTCATTACTTTGCAGTCCATCACCAGCATCAAAATTTTTGAATGTTTCAGTTTCGGGATCCATTCGCGACAACCCCTGATTAGTACTTAACCAAATATACCCTTGGTTATCTTCTTCAATACGATAGATAACATTGTTAGGTAAACCATTTTTTGTTGTGTAATGTTTAAATTTTTCAGTTTTTTTATTGAAGTAATTCAGACCATCAGGTGTTCCAACCCAAAGGTTACCGAGATTATCTTCTACGATACTAAAAATAGTATCATTACCCAAAGTATTTGAGTCACCTCTTTGATGACGGTAATGGGTAAACTGCTTAGTTCTTGGATTGAAATGATTAAGTCCTCCTCCACGAGTACCAATCCAAAGGTTGCCGATATTATCTTCAAGAATACTAAAGACAGTGTTATAACTTAGACTATTTGGGTCGTTGTCTTTATGGCGATAATGGCTAACCTGCCCATTTTTTGTATTAAAATAATTAAGGCCATCACGTGTTCCTAACCAAAGGTTGCTTTGACTATCCTCTATGATGCTAAAAATATTACTATCACTCAAACTATTTGGGTTGCTGGCTTGATGGCGATAATGAGTAAATAGCTTGTTTTTTGGATTGAAGTAATTAAGACCATCACCTGTACCAAGCCAAATATTGCCTTGACTGTCT
>JALJPB010000030.1 GCA_022969175.1 Colwellia sp.
CGATGCAACTAGGCTCTTTATGTGCTTTAGGAGGAGGTGTACCGCTGCCTATCCAGAACATATTGCAATATTTTGATGATGAGATCAGACAATATTGTCAATCCCCATCTTCCGTAAAGGAGCCTGCTAATGTCTAATTCATCTATTACTCATTTAACAATAAAAAACCGCGCTAAACCAAGTGCATTTTTAAATGGTGTTAACCACCGTATTGTTAAGGGCGAGTCTATTTTAGACTTTTGTCGCCGGCTAGAACAAGAAATCCCAACGCTGTGCGACGATGCTCGCTTAGAAGCTTTTGGCAGTTGCCGAGTATGTTCAGTTGATGTAGCTTTATCTGCCGATGGCCCAAGAAAAGTGATGGCTTCTTGTCATAGCCCTATTGGCGATGGCATGCATATTTTTAGTCACTCAGAGCGGGTTGAAAAATTACGTAAAAATATTCTAGAGCTGGTAATAAGCGACTTACCTGATGATTATTCACCGCAAAGTACCCCTCAAAACAGTGAGTTTGATCAGGTTGTGCTCGACAGTGGTGTGAGCGAAGTACGTTTTGCACGTGGGAAAAAAAGCAGCGATAACTTGCCAGAAGTGAGTAGAGATCAATCCCACCCTTATATGCGCATGAACTTAGATATGTGTATAGATTGTAATCGTTGTGTTCGAGCTTGTGATGAAATTCAAGGTGAACAAGTTTTAAGTGTTTCGGGTCGAGGCTTTAATAGCCGAATTATTAAAGGCCAAGATGTGAGTTTTGACGACTCTGATTGTGTTTCTTGTGGAGCATGTGCCCAAACTTGTCCTACTGGTGCTATTAGTGATGTATTTCGGGATAATTTAACTCCAGATATTATAGAGAATATCGAGTCAACACGAACGGTGTGTTCTTACTGTGGTGTCGGTTGTAATTTAGAGGTATTAGTAAAAGATAATGAAATCATTTCGATAACCGCGCCAAATGATGCAGAGGTTAACTCAGGCCATACATGTCTAAAAGGACGTTATGCTTGGAGATTTTATAATCATCCTGATCGCTTAACGTCACCGTTAGTACGAATTGATGGTGAGTTACAAGAGGTAAGTTGGCAGTACGCATTTGATTATATTGCCGACAAGTTATCAGAAATAAAGTCGGAGTTTGGTGCAGATGCTATTGCGGGTATTTCTTCAGCTCGTTGTACTAATGAGGAAAATTATTTATTACAAAAAATGATCCGTCTTAACATCGGTACTAACAATATTGATTGCTGTGCACGAGTTTGCCATGCACCAACCGCTTATGGCATGCAAAAAAGTTTTGGTACTGGTGCCGCGACTAATTCAATTAATGATTTAAAACAAACCGAATTTATTATGCTTATCGGGGCTAACCCAACCGCAGCTCATCCGGTAACTGGCGCTAGAATAAAGCAAAAAGTGATGAAAGGTACGCCTTTAATTGTTATTGATCCGGTCAAAACAGAACTTGCGCGTTTTGCAAACTGGCACATTCAATTACGTCCGGGGACCAATGTCGCAGTTTTAAACATGATGGCGTTTTATATCATCAGTGAAGGATTAGTTGATCAATCTTTTGTTGATAACCGAACCGAAGTTTATCAAGAATATAGCCAAGCAATTTTAGCCCTCAATATTGATGAACTAGCCGCCATTAGTGGTGTAGATAAAGAGTTAGTTAAAAATGCTGCCATTGCTTATGCTAAAGCCTCTAATGCCATGAGTTTTCACGGTTTAGGTGTTACAGAACATTCACAAGGTAGTCGTGCGATCATGTGCATTGCTGATTTGGTTATGTTAACAGGGAATATTGGCAGGGAAGGTGTTGGTATGAATCCACTTCGAGGCCAAAATAATGTTCAAGGTGCTGCAGATATGGGTTGTCAACCCCACCAAGGGGCAGGATACTTTCCTGTTGATGATGAAAAAAACGTGAACTATTACCGTGAGCACTACAATGTAGGGGAAAATGAACCTTGGCCAACTCAGATCGGGTATAAAATCCCTGAAATGTTTAATGCTGCCTTGGTTGGTGATTTAAAAGCACTTTGGATTTTAGGGGAAGATGTTGTACAAACAGATCCCAATCAAAAACATGTTATTGCCAGTTTAGCTAATTTGGATTTATTAGTTGTACAAGAAATCTTTTTATCAGAAACCGCAAAAATGGCAGATGTAGTTCTTCCTGGCACCTCGTTTTTAGAAAAAAGCGGCACATTTACTAATGGTGAACGACGAGTACAACGAGTTAATGCTGCTGTTAAGCCTAAAGATGGCTGTAAAACTGACGGCCAAATTATTGTTGAAATGATGAACGCGTTAGGCTATTCAGAGCCAGAGTATGATGCTGAAAATGTTCTAGCAGAAATAGCTCAAGTTGTGCCATTTTTTGCTGGGATTACCTGGCAAAACTTAGGCGATAATGGCTTGCAATGGCCGGTCAGCGATGGTGGTGAAGATACAAAAATTCTTCATGTTGATACTTTTAAACGGGGCTTAGGAAAGTTCCATTTTTATCAATTTGAAGAAAGCAGTGAAATCGTGAGTCATGGCAAACAATACCCTTTTATTTTAACCACTAGTCGAAATTTAGAGCATTACAATGCCGGTACAATGACGAGAAGAACCGATAACGAAATGATAGTGAGTGAAGATGTCTTATTAGTGAGTCGCCAAGATGCAAAAGCTAAAAACATTAGAACAAATGATCAAGTTAGGCTTTTTTCTGATCGTGGTGAAATTGAATTAAAAGCTGAAGTGAGTGATAAAGTCAAAGCAGGTGTATTGTTTACGACTTTTCATTTCCCTGAGTTAATGATTAATCAGGTGACAGGTAATGTTACTGACAAACATACTAAATGTCCTGAGTACAAGGTGGTTGCCGTTGGTATTGAGCTCGCTCATTAGCGATATGCTCTCTTTTTTTTAACATCATGAATGAAATGATTCTTTAATGATGTTAAAGATGATGATAAAAACTACATAAATTGAAATTTACGTCTAGACTCATAATATTACTGCGTAATTTTTATCATCGTTTTATTTGCTGTCCTCAGTTTTGTCAGGGATAAAAAAGCAAAGGGAGTTCATTATCATCATGGGTAAACCAAAGTGTAACTCCCTTCAAAATATAAATTGCCAAGTTCCATCTTTCATTAAAGGTAATGATTTCTTTCAAATATTTAACCATTTAGTTTCGATATCAATCCAAGGCTATGACGAAAATCGACGAGTAATCTATTGGAATAAAGCGAGTGAAGAACTCTACGGCTATAGTGCGATAGAAGCTATGGGTCAGAAGATGGAAGACTTGATCATTCCTGATCCTATCCGTGAAAATGTCATTATTGCTCACCAGCAATGGGTAAGACAAGGTATTAGTATTCCTTCCGCTGAAATCACTTTGCGGTGTGCTGATAATAGTTTAGTTGATGTTTTCTCAAACCATATTATGTACAGTAATGAAGTCAATGAAAAACAAATGTATTGTATTGATATTAATTTATCATCCTTTAAGAGGGTTGAAGCGCAAGCTCAGCAAAAAGAACTCTTACTTCAAACTGTGTTTAAGGCAGTACCTGATTTGTTTTTTTTAATGGATCACAATACCGTTATTTTAGACTACTATGCAGACATAAAAAATATTTTACATATAAAACCAGAGATGTTCATGGGTAAATCAATGTTGGACGTTTTACCTGAAAATGCTGCTGATTTATTTAAACAAAATATTGACAGTTTAAGCAAAAATCATGGTTTAAAAACATTTGAATATCAGTTAGAAGTTCCTATTGGCTTTCGTGTATTTGAAGCCCGTCTAAGTCAATTACCTAACAATCAAATTGCTGCAATCATTCGAGATGTAACGGATAAAAAAGTTGCTGAAGAAAGAATTCTTCATCAAGCACATTATGATAGTTTAACTGATTTACCCAATCGATTTTTAGCACTTGACCGACTCGCTGAGCTATTAGTTAAAGCTCAGCGAAATAACGATAAAGTTGCGGTATTATTTTTAGATTTAGATGATTTTAAAAAAATTAATGACACATTAGGCCATGAAATTGGTGACAAGCTATTAATGGAGTCAGCAGAACGATTGAGAACAGCGTTAAGAAATGAAGATACCGTAGGTCGTTTGGGGGGCGATGAATTTATTATTTTGCTTAAAGGTATTTTAGATGCCAGTGATACCTTACCTATTACTGAAAATTTACTCAAAAAATTTAGAGAGCCTTTTAAAATTGATGGACGGGAGTTAATTTTAACCGTCAGTGTGGGTATTTCTGTTTACCCTGAAGACGGAAGAACGCCATCCCAGTTATTAAGAAATGCTGATGCAGCAATGTATCAAGCAAAAGCGTTAGGTCGTAATACTTATTCATTCTTTACCGAAGCCATGAATATCGATATCTCTCGTAACTTAAATTTAGAAGAGCAAATTAGAGGAGCCCTGGAGAGAAGAGAATTTGAAGTTTATTATCAGCCACAAATCGATGTAGATAGTGGCCGAATAATAGGAGCAGAAGCCTTGCTGCGTTGGCATAACCAAACTTTGGGTAATGTGTCACCTGTTGAATTTATTCCTGTGGCAGAGAAAACTGGCCTCATCGTACCTATTGGTGAATTTGTCTTAAAGCAAGCATTAAGCTTGTTAAGCCAATGGCAAAAAAGCTATGACTGTCGTTTACGTATGGCAGTCAATTTATCACCTCGACAATTTCGCGATCCTGAGTTAATTAATTTTGTTAAAAATGCACTTAACGAAGCTAACATTAGTGCCAGTAGCCTAGAGTTAGAAATCACCGAGGGTGTTTTAATGATCGGTCATTCATATATAGATGAGGCTTTATCTGCGTTGGCTGAGCTTGGTGTCTTATTGTCCATGGATGATTTTGGCACAGGTTATTCTTCTTTAAGTTATTTGAGACAATACTCATTCGATGTTTTAAAGGTAGATCGCAGTTTCATTAGTGGTATTGCAGATGACTCTGCCGATCGAAATTTAGTCAATGCCGCAATATCAATGGCACACAGTTTGGGCATGAAGGTTGTAGCTGAAGGAGTAGAAACGGAAGAGCAAATGTACATCTTAGAAGAGCTCAATTGTGATTATGTGCAAGGATTTCTTTTCAGTAAGCCTTTGCCAGTTAAAGAGTTATATAAATTTTCAGCGAACTTTAAAAATACTTCATAATTTATTTCCGTGACTCAAGGTAGTTTTGGTAATCAGGAATAGTTTTATCGAAATGTGAATCAAACAATGAAGAATTTATGATGAAATCAGCTGTCGCGTGATTACAAGCTACAGGGATATTCCAAACCGCTGCTAAACGTAATAGTGCTTTGACATCAGGATCGTGAGGTTGTGCTTCTAAAGGATCCCAAAAGAAAATCAGCATATCAATTTTTTCTTCAGTAATTAAAGCTCCAATTTGTTGATCGCCACCTAATGGACCACTGATTAACTTTTGTATGTCTAACGAAGTTTGCTTTTCTATCAATGCCCCAGTTGTACCGGTTGCATATAAATTATGATTCACTAATTTATTTTCATATTGTAAACACCAAGAAATTAAACTGGCTTTCATATTGTCATGGGCCACAAGTGCGATGGACTTATGCTTAGGAGATGTAATTGTTTTAAATTTCATTTGATGTTCTTAGATCATTATTTGGCTGATAAACTACTTTAAGTCTATCATAATGAATGTTTTAACAAATTAAATTTCTACAAGGAACTGCAATGTCAACATTATTTCATCGCATAACTTTAGTACTTATCGCTACTTTAGCGGCAGATCATTTAACAGTAATTGCTAAAACCAACGGCAATGAAGTAAAAGTAGTCGCTAATAAAAATCACAATAAAGCGATTAATATTAGAATATCATCTCTTGATGATTTAAAAGCCCTCTTTGAGCAGCACGAATATACTTCAAAAAGTTGGGCTAAGGGCAATCGAGAAGTACCTCGAATTACTTTTGATTCTGTCAGCGAAAATTGGAAACACTCATCAAGTAATTTGCCGGTAAAAATTAAAAAAGAGATATTTTTTAGAGTAATGGCCCCTTTAGTATTAATGGCCAATGAAAACATCATCACAGAGCGCAACATCATTAAAAAGGCAGCTTTAAACTCTGATGCACTTAAAATACTCGCTAAAAAATATCATATAAATAAAGATTTTGATGAAAGTATGAGTGAAGACAAACGGACAAACTTACTTATGAAGGTTGATATTATGCCGCCATCATTGGCCTTAGCTCAAGCTGCAGAAGAAAGTGGATGGGGAACTTCTAGATTCACCTCCCAAGGAAATGCTTTTTTTGGTCAGTGGGACTTTAGTGGTAAGGGCATGATACCTAAACAGCAACGTAAAGAGCTGGGAAATTATGGCTTAGCACGTTTTGTTAGTCCACTAGCTTCTGTGGAAGGGTATATGTACAACATAAATACAACAAAAGCATATCAAGGTTTACGTGAGCAACGTGCCAAACTTCGACAAAAGAAAAAAGCAATAACAGGACTAGAGCTTGCAAATTCACTTGGAAAATACTCAGAACGAGGGCAAGCCTATATTGATAGTATTAAAACAATGATTCGTTATAACAAATTGCAAGATATTGATGAAGCCTATTTGTCAGACAGTAAATTAATTCACTTGGTTAGTGATTAACATAAGAAGAATTTATCAATTTTTAGCTACAGGCTACAGGTTAGAGTCATATAATTAATTGAGTATCTCAAAGTATGCTAGTCTAGTGACTCTTAAATTTCTTCGCTTTTACTTTGAGTACTATGGCTGACACTATCAACGATTTTGATGCAATAAAAAATACCGGATTTTCCCTTAAACTTTTTGACGATCAAGATGCTCCTTCTTCTGCGAGAATTTCACTAATAAGTAAACCCCTTCCTGCCCTTAAAAAAGGACAGGTATTGGTTAAAGTGCTTGCGGCTCCAGTCAATCCTTCTGACTTGGTCTACTTATTAGGTAAATATGGTTTACCACCCCAAGATGGCGCTTTTGTCGGATTTGAAGGTTGTGGTATTGTCATCAAAGCTAATGCTGGATTGTATGGAAAGTGGTTGCAGGGCAAGCGAGTCGCTATTTCGGCACAACCGGGTGGTGATGGCGTTTGGGCTGAATATGCAATTACAAGAGCAAATTATTGTTTACCTGTTCGAAAGGAGTTGAGTGATGAGCAAGCAGCGACAATTATTGTCAATCCTTGTACTTCTGTATGTTTAGTACAAAGAGCCAAAGAGTTAGGAGCTAAAGCCATAGTAATCAATGCTGCAGCAAGCCAAGTTGGTAAAGGCGTAATTCGATATGCCAAAATGAAGGGCATTAAAACCATTGCTACGGTTCGTAATAAAAAAAATGTCAGTGCATTAAAAGCACTGGATGCTGATCATGTCTTAGTGACTACTGATGAAGATTATAGATCAAAATTAAAAATTATATGTCAGCAACTAAAAGCAACTGTATTGTTAGACGCTGTTGCTGACAAAGAAACGCCCGAAATTTTAAATGTTATGCCAAATAATTCAACTGCCATCGTTTATGGTCGATTAACCGAGACCCATGATCCCATTGGCGGTTTGTTTAGTGTTGCGGATGTAATATTTAGAAATGCTAAAATTGAAGGCTTTTGGTTGGCAAAATATATCGGCGATTCAAAACCTTGGCAGGTCTTGTCTTTGAGCCGTAAAGTCCAAAAATTATTTGCTCAAGGTATCTTTCACACTGACATATACGCGAGTGTAGGATTTGATGACTTCTCTGTGGCTATAGATCATTACGCAAATAATAAAAGTGACGGTAAGGTCATTTTAAAACCAAATTTAAAGAAAAGATTAGCGCAAAATTAATAACACCATTAGAGAATACGTTTATTTTTTAACCGCTATTTGGTAGCCGTTATTTAATGACAGCTATAAGTCAGTTGTTAATTCGAAAAACTTTGCATTTGTCATTTTTGATAAATCATTTGCCGATAACTCGATTTCTAAACCACGTTTACCGCCACTGATAAATATAGTGCTAAACGATTGACTTTTTTGATCAATTATTGTTTTTAATCTTTTTTTTTGTCCTAAAGGACTTACACCACCAAGTACATAACCCGTAGAGGCTTCAACTCGTTTAGCGTCAGCCATCGTTACTTTTTTTGTCTGTAATGCTTTTGCCATAGACTTCAAGTTTAATTGGTATTCAACAGGTACAATTGCAACGGCTAGTTGCTCTTTGTTGTTGACCAATGAACTGACAATGAGGGTTTTATAAACCCGATTAGCAGCAACGTTCAGCTTATTCACTGCTTCTAAGCCAAATGAATTAGCACTAGCATCATGTTCATATTGATGAAGTTCAAAGGTGACTTTTTGTTTTTTTACTTGATCCACTGCAGGTGTCATTTATTATCCTTTTCAGTGATAACACTTTATAACATTATCGATCTTTTATAATACATCAATTAATAAAAATTCCTTTATTATATTCATTAGTTATTAATACCAAGTCAATTAATTTTAAATTGGATAAAGGAAGATATTATGTCTAAGTTAATTACCGTATTGTTATTGTCTGTTTTCTCATTGACAGCTTTAGCAAACTCTCAAATCAACTCTTTGAACTTAAATAATAAAATAGAAAGTCGAGTTGATAACAAAATTGATAAACATCAAGCTTATATGGATAAAATGATAGAGAAAAGTATTGATAAGCGAAGTCAAAACATTATCAACGATATTGCTCTTGATATAGAGAATTATTAAGCAGGAGTAATGTTATTTATTTACAATAATAAAAGCTTTTAGGCCAATGTCAGTTAGTTAAGCTAACTGGCATTTTTCTTTTCATTAACTAGCTTCTATTCTAAATCCTATCTTTAAAGTTACTTGAAAATGCGCCACTTTATCTTCTACGATATGGCCGCGAGTCTCAACTACTTCAAACCAATCCATGTTCTTTATGGTAACAGAGCACTCAGAGATAGCATTTTGAACTGCTTCTTCAATACTGTGAGGTGAGGTGCCAACAATTTCAATTTTTTTATAGGTGCGATGATTTGTCATATGTTATCTCAATCAATGGTGGGTTTTCTTAGTATAAATATAGTTGAACTCAATGGTTTAGCCAGTAAATATATACAAAAACATCAGTTATTCAGTTAGACTAGCGTTTAAATAAAAACAAAGTAGCACAGGCTTTTACTGGTTATTATGCGAATTCTTCACACCTCTGACTGGCACCTTGGTCAAAATTTTTATGGCAAAAGCCGAGCCGTTGAACACCAACAATTTTTAACTTGGTTATTATCGCAAGTACAAGAACAAAAAATAGCGTGTGTGATTGTTGCGGGTGATATTTTTGATACCGGTACACCACCTAGTTATGCGCGAGAAATGTATTTTGATTTTATTGTTAATATGCATAAACTTAACTGTCAGTTAGTTATTTTAGCTGGAAATCATGACTCGGTTGCCATGCTAGGTGAGTCAAAACAGCTATTAAAGAGTTTATCGGCACGTGTTATTCCAAATGCACTCGCTCATTCTGTAGATTGTACGGATAACGACAATATTGATGATAGCGAAACGATTAATGAGCAAGTTTTTTACCTTAACGACCAACTAGGTAAACCACAAGCTGTGATTTGTGCTATTCCATTTATTCGACCACGAGATATTTTAAAAAGCCAAGCAGGGCAGTCTGCTAACGATAAAAACCAATCACTTCAACAGGCTATAAAAGATCATTACCAACACCTTTATCAATATGCTCAAAAATTATCTAGGGCTAAAGATGACAAAATCTTGCCTATTATTGCCACAGGCCATTTAACAACTGTCGGGGTAACAATTAGTGAGTCGGTAAGGGATATTTATATCGGCACTTTAGAAGCTTTTCCTGCCAGCGCATTCCCTAGCGCAGACTATATCGCTTTAGGTCATATTCATCGAGCTCAAAAAGTTGCTAAAACTGAACATATTCGTTATTGCGGCTCACCCATACCTTTAAGTTTTGATGAAGCAGAGCAGGCAAAAAAAGTATTGGTTGTGGACTTTAATCAAAATAAGCTTGATAAAGTCACTGAGATTGAAGTGCCAGTTTTTCAACCAATGATGATGGTAAAGTCCACTCTTAACAATTTAGCCAATCAGGCAACTGAGCAAGTAAATATGTTTACCGAGTTAAACCAAGGTCAGAAAATTTGGCTCGATATAGAAATTGAAAGTAGTGACTATTTGCTAGACTTACATAGTCGTATTGAACAATTAATTAGTGATTTACCCGTAGAAATTTTACTGGTCAGACGCAGTAAAAAGTCTCGGCAAGCAATGCCGAACAATCAAAAGAAAATCACCTTAAATGAACTTTCATTAATGGATGTTTTTAATACGCGTATTGATCAAGAAGACTGGCGAACTGAGGAAGATCTCTCGTTAAAGTCACGTTTAACCACTTTATTTCAACAAGCGGTATCTGAAGTTGAATCTTTAAACCAGTCAAGTAAAGAAGAGCAAGTTAAAGCTGGAGGCGAACAATGAAAATATTGAGCTTAAGGTTTGAGAATATAAACTCTTTAAAAGGTGCATGGAAGATTGACTTTACTCAAGCTCCCTTTGATAGCTCAGGGTTATTTGCCATTACCGGGCCTACTGGTGCAGGTAAAACAACGATTTTAGATGCCATTTGTTTAGCGCTTTATCATCAAACGCCTAGGCTTACTGTCTCAGATAAACAAAATCAATTAATGACCCGCCATACTTCTAATTGTTTGGCTGAAGTTGAGTTTGAGGTAAAAGGACAAGCGTATCGTGCTTTTTGGAGTCAAAGGCGGGCTAAAAATCAATTAGAGGGTAATTTACAAAAACCAATGGCTGAGTTGGCGATGATAAATGATGATAGTGACGATCAAATACTCGCTAGTAAAGTATCGCAAGTTCGTAGTGAAATAGCTCGAATTACCGGCTTAGATTTTGCTCGGTTTACTAAGTCCATGATGTTATCACAAGGACAGTTCGCGGCATTTTTAAATGCGCCTGCTAATGAACGAGCTGAATTACTTGAAGAGTTAACCGGTAGCGAAATATATGGTTTAGTCTCACAACAAGTCTTCGAAAACCATAAACAAGCTCACCAACTGTTAAAGTTACTACAAGAGCGAAGTCATGGCGCAAACTTATTAACACCAGAGCAAGCAACAGCACTTGAGCTTGAATTAACCGAGATTAAGAGCCAGCAAGTTAGCCATGATAAGTTACAAAAAGAATGGCTGGATGTACATGCCTGGCAAACTAAAGTTAATGAAAAACAGTTACTACTTGAAGAGGCAAAAACAAAGTTAATGCTAGTTGAATCTCAAGAACTCGCAGCAAAAGATGATCTTGTAAAATTAACATTTTCAGAGCCAGCGGAAGCGTTGAGACAACCTTTTGAGCAACATCAACAATTAATAGAAAAACATCAGTTACAGCAAAATAGTACAGCGTCGATCAGAGAAAAACATCAACAAAGTGAACAATTTAATAAAGAGCTAGCCGCAAAGCTTGATAACTTAACAACAGAGCAGTTAAAAGAAGATCAAAGCTTTACAACAACAGAAAGCCTTATCAACGAAAAAATTATACCCCTTGATAGCGATATACATCATCAGGCTCAACAAATTGAGTCATTTAAGTTTGAACAAAAAAACATTGAAACTGAACTCAATCAATTAACGACGCGACAACAAAAATTACAACAAGAAAATCATCAACATAATAATGAATTACAGGCAATAAATACGTTTGTACAGCAACATGAGCATGTTAAAGCTTTGTCTGAGAAATTACCGCTTTGGCAAAATCAATACCAAGGGGTTATTCAAGATGATAAAGGTATAACTGAACTTAAATCCCAACTATCTGCTTTAAATGTCGATCATATTAAACTGCTACAACAGCAAAAAGAGCAATTAATAACATGCAGCACAGACGAGCAAAAAGTTATTGAATTAGTGACTTTGGTTAAAAATAATCAAAACAGTAAAATAGCGCTATTTAATCAGCAACCACAATTAAATGAGCAAACGCTGCCAACTCATTTACAAACAATGCAAAGTAGGCAGTTAATCTCTGGGAAAATGATATTTAATGCTCAGCGGTTTTCTATATTAGCCAATGAAACCGCCAAAAATATTAAACAAACAAAAGAGTTTGAACAAACAATAGCACAGCTAAATAATGATCTAGAAAAGTGTCGACATCACTATAGAACTGAGAAGATCCAAGTTGACGATCTAGAACTCATTATCAGTCAGCAGCAAGCGATTATGGCACTTAGTCAACACCGAGATAATCTAGAAGTAGGGCAGTCTTGCCCTTTGTGTGGTTCAACAGAACATCCTGCAATTGAGCAATATCAACAAGTTACTGTATCTTGTCATCAAGAGCGATTAGTTGACAAAAAAGCTAACTTGGCTGCACTAGAGCTCCAAGGCAATGAAATTAAAACATCAGTTGCCAGCTTTACTGCTCAACAAGCATCAATTAATGAAAACCAAGTAAAAAATCAAGAAGAACAACAACATTTGCAAGCTTTCTGGCAAGACCATTATCAAGCAACAGGGCTAAATTGTACCCTAGCAGACTTAGTTGTAATTGAGCAGTGGGCAGAAGAGCTAGAGAGACAATATCAACTATTATTAACTTTTACTGAGACACTGCAATTAATTAACCTACAACTAAGCGAGCATCAACAGCAGTTAGCTACATGTGAAAAACAACAGCTTATAGCCAAAAATCAACTTGACTTAATTAATAATAATATCAAGGCAATTGGCAGTGTTATTGACGAATCAACCAAGCAGTTAGCGCTAAACACTCAGAACAGTGATCATCATTGGCAAGCATTAACTTTTGATATTAAAAGTATTTTACCACAAAGTAATGAAAGTAACTTTAGTCGACATCAGTTTGAGCCTTGGTGGCAAGCACAACAAGTGCTAGTGGAACGTTATCAACATGCGCTGCAACAACAAAGTATCGAGCAAGAGGCCGTTAACAATGCAGATCAAGCAATAGCGCTTTTAAAGCAAGAATATGAGCTAGTTAGTGATAAATACCAAGGCTTAACGGAAAAAGTGAATGAATTAGTAAAAGCTCATCTAACCTTACAGACTCAGCGAAAATCATTGTTTGCAGAGCAAGATGTTAACCAAGTTCGTCAACAAATATCTTTGCTAAAAGATCAAGCTAAGTCAACTTTAGCAGCAGAGCAGAATAAGGTTAACCTTCAAACTCAAGAGCTTAAAAGTTTGCAAGGCCAGCTCCAAGAGAGCCAAATACAATTGAGCCAATTATATATCCAACAAAGTGAAAGCATGGTTAGTTGGGCTAAGCAAATAGCTGAGAGTATTTTTACCGACGAAAAACATTTTTCTAATGCTTTATTGCCTGTGGAGCAACGAGATAGCTTAAAAGAGTTGCAGCAGAATATATCAAATAACAAACAACAGACGATTGCGGTTCACCAACAAAGTCTTAACCAAGCTGCACTACTGATGGATGAAAAATCTAAGCTAGCCGCTAATTTAGTAGAAAAACCTATTGAAGAGTTAACTCAAGAAATAAACAAGCACCAAGAAACTAACAAGCAATTACAGTTAAAAGAAGGGGAGCTTAGTCAAACCCTTAAAAATAATAACCAAGGGCTTGAAAAGCAACAAGCACTGAATACTGAAATTGAGCAACAACAGCTAGTTGTTGATGATCTGTCACACTTAAGCTCGCTGATAGGCTCAGCACAAGGCGATAAATTCAGAAAGTTTGCTCAAGGGTTAACGCTGGCTCACTTAGTTTATTTAGCTAATCAGCAGCTGTTAAAATTGCATGCTCGATATCAATTACAATGTCAGAAAAATGATACATTATCTCTTGAAGTATTAGATACTTGGCAAGCCGATACGGTACGAGATACTAAAACACTGTCCGGTGGTGAAAGCTTTTTGGTGAGTTTAGCCCTAGCATTGGCGTTATCAGACCTTGTCAGTGCGAAAACGAGTATTGACTCCCTATTTTTAGATGAAGGTTTTGGTACCCTTGATAATGAGACCTTAGAAATAGCTCTTGATGCTTTAGATAACCTTAACGCGAGTGGTAAGATGATAGGAGTCATTAGCCATGTCGATACTTTAAAAGAGCGTATCGCGGTGCAAATTAAAGTAAAAAAGCGTAGTGGACTAGGTATTAGTTGCTTAGATAAACAGTTTGAGTTTATTCAACCAGTTGCAACAAACTAATGTTTTTAGTTTTGCGTTAAAAATATAAAATAAAAAGGATAAAATTTGACTCAATATATTGATCTTGCCAATGGTATTTTGTGGAATCATGTACTGATTTATGTACTGGTTTTGGGCGGCGTATGGTTTAGTTACCGATTGAAACTCATACAATTTAGACATTTCACGCATATGTTTCAATTAATGAGAAACAGTAATAACAGTGATAAATCAGGTATTTCATCTTTCCAAGCATTAATGACAAGTCTTGCTGCACGAGTAGGGACAGGGAATTTAGCTGGAGTAGCCATCGCTATTTCTTTAGGAGGACCGGGTGCTATATTTTGGATGTGGGTAATTGCTTTATTAGGAATGGTAACCGGTTTTTCTGAGAGTTTACTTGGTCAACTTTATAAAGTACGAGATGCTAATGGCGAATACCGTGGTGGCCCTGCTTACTATATAAAAATGGGGCTCAATAAACCTTGGTTAGCCGTACTGTTTTCTATCTGTTTATTTGTTGGTTATGGTTTTGTTTTTAGTTCAGTACAAGCAAATACTATGGCAGATGCACTTAATAATGTTTATCAAATAGAACCGATGATATCTGGAACGGTTATTGTACTACTAGCATTGCCAATTGTTATGGGAGGAGTTCGCACTATTGCTAGAGTTTCTAGTATTTTGGTGCCACTGATGGGTGTTACTTATCTACTTATTGCTTTAGTTATATGTTTGATCAATATTGAGAGAATACCATCGATTTTTCTCTTAATCTTCAACTCTGCATTTGGCTTACAAGAAGCGGGTAGTGGCGCCGTTGGAGCGGCAATTATAAATGGCATAAAACGTGGTTTGTATTCCAACGAAGCGGGTAGTGGCTCAGTACCTCATGCCGCAGCTTGTGCAACACCTAACCCTCACCATCCTGCAGTACAAGGATATGTTCAAATGTTAGGGGTGTTTATTGATACCATTGTGGTCTGTAGTGCTACCGCTTTTATGATTTTGCTAGCGTTAGGACCCGAAACTACTGAGTTGACTGGTATAAGGTTGACTCAGTTTGCTATGACCGAACATGTGGGTAGTTGGGGCAATCATTTTGTCACCATTGCTATTTGTTTTTTCTGTTTTACTTCTATCATCGCCAACTATGTCTATGCAGAAAACAATCTGCATTACTTTAAGTTAGACAACAATGTCGGACGTTGGGGATTTACTGCGATTTTTCTATCGTTTACTTTTTGGGGAACCGTTGCTGCATTACCCGATGTCTGGGCACTTGCTGACTTGTCATTGGGCTTAATGACCTTAATTAATGTCGGCGTTATTCTAGTCCTAACCCCAACCATAGTTGCAGTGACCAAAGATTATAACCAACAACGTAAAAAGCAAGCCGATATTGTCTTTATAGAAGGCAAAAACTGCAAAATTCAAGGGCAGTTAGAAAAAGGTATTTGGCAAAACAAAGGTTAATTACCCTATATTAGTAACTCTGGTTTCATTGATTGATAGTATTAACTTATTTAATGCAACTAAGAGTTATAACGTTTAACTGATAACTGTAGGTATAATGCCGTCAAATTTTATTGCATAAAAAGGATTAAACCTTAGTGGAAATTTGGATTTATTTCACTTTATTAGCGGCAACTATGCAGGCGGTAAGAACTGCAGGTCAAAAGCAGCTATCACAACACCTTAACTCTATGGCGACAACTGGTGTGCGTTATTTTTATGCACTGCCTTTTGCTTGGGCATATTTGATGTGGGTGCTCGACTTTAGAGAAGTTGAAGTTCCTGAGCTGTCTAGCGACTTTTTAAGTTATGCTTTGATTGCTTGTATCGCTCAAATTATCGGTACTGCCTGTTTAGTTGCTGCATTTAAGTACCGAAATTTTGCCGTAGCAACAAGTTTAGCTAAAACTGAAGCGATTCAAGTAGCTGTTTTTGGTGCGCTATTATTTTCAGCTCCGTTGTCGGGAATGGGCTGGCTTAGTATTGTCATTGGTGTGGTCGGTGTTTTTATTGTTTCTAAAGTTAAATTTAGCTATAAAGCCTTTTTTAAAGATACAGAAACACTTTTTGGCGTAAGTTTTGGTTTAGCCGCAGGTTTAGGTTTGGCAATAACTACACTATTAATTCGCGAATCAAGTCTTGCCTTAAATACTGATTTAATTGTCAGTGCTGCAGTTACTTTAGTCTTTATGATCACGGTGCAATCAGTTATTTCATTGGTATGGATTTGGTTTCAAGACAAATCACAACTACCAAAAATGTTTAAACATTGGCGATTATGTTTATTTGTTGGCATTACTAGTGTTTTAGGCTCAATTGGTTGGTTTACTGCGGCAAGTTATCAAAATGCAGCTTATGTTAAAGCCCTTGGACAAGTTGAATTTTTTATTACTCTAGTGCTGACCTATCGAATATTTAAAGAAAAAATTAGTTTTATTGAATATTTTGGTATGTTTTTAATTATTGCGAGCGTTGTAATATTATTAGTATGGGCTTAAAGCCGCAATGAAAATACCATATTGATAGTGGTTAATAAAAGACTTTGCTACACTGCGCTTCATTAATATTTAAAGTAAAGATTTGTATAGGATCAAACCATGAAAATTACCGATAAAACTGTTGTTCAGTTTCATTACACATTAAAAGATGAAGCAGGAGAGCAGCTTGAATCATCATTTGATAGCAACCCTTTAGCCTATCTACATGGTCAGAAAAACATGTTGGTTGGCGTTGAGAATTCGTTAACCGGTAAAGAAACAGGTGATAAATATAGTATTACCTTACAACCTGAAGATGCCTATGGTGTTTATCAAGAAGATGCCGTTCAGCGCATTCCGGCAAAACATTTGCAAGGTAGTGCGGGTAATACTAAATGGAAAGCAGGTATGGTGGCTGTTGTTCAAACCGAACAAGGTCAACGTCAAGTTACTGTGATCAAGTCAGGTAAGTTTATTGTCACTGTTGATATGAACTCCCCGCTTGCTGGTAAAGTATTAACCTTTGATATTGAGGTAGTTGATGTTAGAGCTGCTACTGATGAAGAGGTTGAACATGGCCACGCTCATGGCGTTGGTGGTCACCAGCATTAGTCATTAAACTAGACCCATTAAGACCAGCATCATGCTGGTTTTTTTTACGCTGAAATATACATTCTAGCGGTAGCTGATGATAAAAATTTTTAGCTAGAGTAGACATTTATATTTCATGACAAACTTTACTCAATACTACTTTTTCCCATGATAATAAAGTGTCCGCTGCAATTATAACGGACATTTTATACTTGTCCGCGGACACCTTTTAAGACCCGCGAAAATACTTTATCCTTTAATATCAGGCGATTAAAATTAAATTAAAGCTGGCACATTAGCTGCAATCCTATTGGTATTGAAAAGTAGTTTACCGAAAAGGAAGTTTAATATGATCAAAGATACTCGCCAGCAAGATACTGTTTTAACGTCGAAGTCAAAATTCTCAGTAAAATCTCAATGGGCAAGTGTAGTGATTATTTCATCTGTTTTGTTAGTTTACTTATACCTAACACAATCAAGTGCAGATTTATCAATTGAAAAATCTACCGTGCAACTTGGTACGGTAGAGCGAGGTAATTTAGAACGAGACATTAATGCCATCGGTAAAATTGTCGCCGCCAATGCGCCTGTTATTTATAGTCCCGCTGTTGGCAGGGTTACTTTATTAGTAAACCCGGGGGACACAATTACAGATAAACAAGCACTTGCCAAAATTAACAGCCCTGAATTAGTTAACTTGCTCTCACAAGAACAAGTCTCTTTACAGAGCTTGGAGTTTGAATCTGATCGTCAAATTTTACAAACTAGACGCGAGCTATTACTACAAGAACAGCAGTTAAATGTAGCTGCAGTCTCTCTAAATGCAGCCAAACGAGAATTTCGTCGAAGTGAAATAGCGATACAAGACAACTTAATCAGTCAAATAGATTATGAAAAATCTCAAGATGATTTAACTCGTGCAGTACTCGACTTTGAACATGAACAAAAACAGGCTTTGTTAAATAAAGATAGCTTAAACTTTGAAACTAAGACTCAAGGGGCAGTTATTGAACGTCAAAAATTGGTGGTTAATGAGATTCAGCGCCAAGTAAACAATTTAACCTTATATTCGCCAGTTGCTGGCATTGTTGGCAACTGGTTAACAACACAGCAATCAGCGGTAGCCTTAAGTCAGCCTTTGATGACGATTGTTGATTTAACCGCTTTCGAAGCGGAATTATCAGTACCAGAAAGCTATGCTGATGAAATAGGCATAGGTATGCCAGCTCTGTTACAAGTATCAGGCCAATTAATGCATGGCACGCTGTCAGCTATATCGCCCGAAGTAATTAATCGTCAAGTAACAACTCGTGTTCGTTTTGATAATCAACAATTAACCAACCTACGCCAAAACCAGCGCTTAACAGCGCGTATTATTTTGGAGACAAAAACGGATGTTTTAATGGTTCGCCGAGGTGCCTTTTTAGACTCAGGCAGAAGTGGTGAAGGAAAAATCATTTATTTAGTCAACCAAGATATGGCCACAAAACAAACGGTTTCATTTGGCACTAGTAGTTTAAGTCATATTGAGTTAACCGCAGGTGTTGAGGTCGGAGATCAGTTAATTATCTCCTCTGTAGATCGCTTTAAAAATGCAGAACAAATCGCTTTACGTTAAAAATATAAAAACTAACGACCAAACAAATTTATTAATCAAGGATTATTAACATGTTACAGATGCAAAATATTAGTAAGATTTTTAGAACAGAGCTGGTAGAAACTCATGCGCTTAGAGAGTTTAACTTAACGGTAAATTCAGGTGAATTTGTTACAGTGACAGGACCTTCAGGCTCAGGTAAAACTACGTTTTTAAATATAGCGGGCTTATTAGAAGAAGTAAGCCAAGGCAAGTATCTGCTTGATGGTGTTGATGTTGTCGGCTTAAAAGATAAAGAGCTTTCTCGTTTACGTAATGAAAAAATTGGTTTTATTTTTCAAAGTTTTAATTTGATTCCAGATTTAAATCTTTTTGAAAATATCGACGTACCGCTTAGGTATCGCGGTTTTAGTAGTAAAGAAAGAAAACGTAGAATTGAAGAAGCGTTAGAAAAAGTAGGCTTGGCAGCAAGAATGAAACATATGCCCGCACAACTTTCTGGTGGACAACAACAACGAGTTGCCATTGCCCGTGCTTTAGCGGGGGAGCCTAAATTTTTATTAGCCGATGAGCCGACAGGAAATCTTGATAGCTTGATGGCTAGACAAGTGATGGACTTACTTAAAGATATTAATAAACAAGGTACAACGATTGTCATGGTAACTCATGATCCTGCTCTCGCGCGGAGTGGCCAACGTAATATACAAATTGTTGATGGTCAAGTTAGCGATTTCTCAATGTTCAACAATCAAAAACAAGAAGTTAATCGTCAAGTTGATCAAGTTGAAACTAAAGAAACTGAAGTTGTTTAAGGAGTCATTTATGTTTAAATATTATTTACAACTTGCATGGAAAAGTTTAATTGGTACGCCAGTCGTTACTTTATTAATGTTACTAGCCATAGCATTGGGTATCGCTAGCTCTATCGGCACTTTATCTATTTATCATATGATGTCGATGGATCCTATTCCTGAAAAATCTCAACAGTTATTTGCCTTGCAATTAAAAAGTTATGATGAGAATCAAACGAGCTGGGGAGGGTATGACGATGGTTTTCCTGCTCAAATCACTTATCAAGATGCGGTTAACTTAAGGCGAAGCAATATCGCTAAAAGACAAACCGCTATGTTACGAATAACGTTTGCTATTCAGTTAGCAGACTCTGATATTGCACCAAAACTTGAACGGTCTCGTGTCGCGGACAGTGAGTTTTTCAGTATGTTCAATGCCGAGTTTGCGTATGGAGGAACTTGGGATAAAAATATAGATGAACAAGGTCAAGAGGTGGTCGTTATCGGTGAAAGACTCAATAGAGAGTTATTTGGTGGCGGTGACAACGTCGGTAAACAAGTATTATTAAACCAAAAACCTTTTACCATAGTTGGTATTTTAAAGTATTGGCAACCAACACCGATGTTTTATGATGTAAATGGTGGTGGCTTTAATAAAACCGAGCAGATATTCATTCCGTTTTCATTATTACCTATTCATGAATATCCTAGTTCAGGCAACAACAGTAGTTGGAAATACGAAGATATATTTACCTATCAAGACAAGTTGCAATCAGAAACTCATTGGATTCAATATTGGGTCGAGTTATCAGATAAAGCTGAAAAAGCAAATTATCAAGACTATTTAAAAGCCTATATTGAAGATCAAAAGCAAGCAGGGCGCTTTGCCCATAAGGATGCAGCAGCCGATTTAAAAAATGTCAGACAATGGCTTAGTTACAACGAGGTGGTCAGTAAAGATAACTCTGTACTTGTTGGTTTAAGCTTTTTGCTACTTGTGGTGTGCTTAGTTAATACCATTGGTTTGTTATTAGCGAAGTTTTTACGTCGAGCGCCTGAAATTGGCGTAAGAAGAGCACTAGGAGCAAGCCAAAGCCAAGTTTTTATTCAACATTTAGTTGAGGTGGGTTTATTAGGTCTAATGGGCGGAACCATAGGCATAGTATTAACTCAACTAGCATTGTGGCTATTAAGAACTAATTATAGTAATTATGAGCTTACCGCTAACATGGATATGGCCATGGTATTAACAGCGCCAACCATTGCTATTTTGGCTACGGTACTTGCCGGTTTATATCCTGCTTGGAAAATTTGTCGTACACAACCCTCAATTTATTTGAAATGCCAATAAGGAGATTACCTATGTATCAATTAATAAATACTAATAATAGCTTATTTTTGACATTGGCCTTGTTAGCTATGCCCGTTCTTTTGATAAGCACTGCAATGTTAGTCGATTTTTTACCCAATAACTTAACTAAACATAAGGAATTATTATGTTTGAAATAATACCAATATTTAATGCCATGTTACGTCAAAAAAGCCATGCGATATTGTTAATGTTACAAATAGCATTAACGCTAGCCATTGTTGCTAATGCCGCTTTTATTATCCAGAATCGGCTTGATTTAATGAATCGAGATAGTGGCATGGTAGAAAGTGAAATTTTTAAAATTGATGTCTTTAGTTTTGGTGATGATGCTAACAATGTAATACAAACCCAGCTTGATCAACAAGCACTTAGAGCAATCCCTGGTGTTATTGATGCAGTAAGAATTAACCAGATACCAATATCAGGAAGTTCTGACAATTCAACTTTTACAGATAGTGCTGACAGAGAAAATGCACTGCAAATGACAGCCGGTGTTTACCGTGGTGATAACCATACCTTAAATACTTTTGGTGCGAAGTTGATTGAGGGCCGAAACTTTAACGAAGATGAAATAATTGCCGGTGATTCGAAGCAGCCAATAGCCGTAGCAATTGTTAGTAAAGCCTTTGTTGAAACTATGTTTCCGCTTTCCAAAACTGATAAACAACAAGGAAAAAGTCAGCAAGGATTAGGAAAAAATATATTTACCTCTAACGTTCCTATTAAGATTGTTGGCATTGTGGATAAAATGCAAGGCTCTAATGTTAATGCTAACTGGCTTGATAAATCAATTATTATACCTAAGGTTCAAACGAACAATTTTGGCCGTTATCTTGTTAGAACAAACGTTAATGATCGACAAGCTATTATCAATAAGATTGAAAAGTTAATGTTAGACCTTTATCCACAGCGGGTGATTATGGAACCTGTCACTATGGATGAAGTAAGAAATAGATCTTATCAAAATGACAGGCTGATGAGCCAACTGTTATCGATTCTTATCGTTATTTTATTATTAGTCACCGCATTAGGCATTGTTGGTATGGCGATATTTAACGTTAACAGGCGTACTAGGCAAATAGGAACAAGAAGAGCCCTAGGGGCAAGTAAAGCAAATATTATCCGATATTTTATCATTGAAAATTGGATAATATCAACAGTGGGTATTGTCTTTGGTATTATGCTGACGTTATTTTTAAACCAGTTTTTAATGCAGCAATTCTCTCTACCTAAGCTGGACTATAGCTATATTGTTAATACTGTTATAGGTATTTGGTTATTAGGGCTTTTCGCGGTATATTTACCAGCAAGAAAAGCGTCAAATATTTCACCTGCAATTGCTACTCGAAGCGTTTAGGTTCTCAAAATAAAGGATAAAATGGATAAAATACTTATTGTCGATGATAACCCTGCTATCTGTAATGCGCTGTCGTTATTATTAGATTTGCATGGTTATCAAACGATTACTTGCCATCAACCAAGTGAAGCCTTGAATATTGTTAGTTATCAAAATATTGCACTGGTTATTCAAGACATGAATTTTAAACGGGATACTACCAGTGGCGATGAAGGAAATGAGCTCTTTTATAAATTAAGATCATTACATGCTGATTTGCCTATTATTTTAATGACTGCTTGGACTCACTTAGAAATGGCGGTTTCTTTGGTTAAAGATGGTGCTGCTGATTATTTATGTAAACCTTGGGATGATGCAAAGTTATTAGTGACCATTAATAACTTGTTAGAGCTCAGGGAGCTAAGATTACAAAACTCTCATTTACAAAAGCAACAAGCACAAAGGAATGAAATTGTCGCAGGGCTAGACTTATGTGGCTTAGTCTATGCTAGTACAGCAATGCAGCAGTTACTTGAAATGACCGAGCAGGTGGCAAAAAGTGATATCAGTGTATTAATTACCGGGCCTAATGGCGCAGGAAAAGAGAAGATAGCGCAGATTATTCAAGCAAATTCAACGCGTAAAAACCAATCTTTTATTAAAGTAAACATTGGCGCAATGCCGATAGATCTCATGGAGGCCGAATTGTTTGGTGCTGAAGTAGGTGCTTTTACCGGCTCAATCAAAAAACGAATAGGGCGTTTTGAGGCTGCTGATGGTGGTACTTTGTTTCTGGACGAAATTGGTGAATTACCGTTATCAGGTCAAGTCAAATTATTGCGGGTATTACAAACCGGAGAGTTTGAATCTTTAGGCAGCCATCAAACTAAAAAAGTTAATGTGAGAGTCATCAGTGCAACAAATGCCGATTTGGCTATGCTCATTAGCCAAGGTAAGTTCAGGGAAGACTTATATTATCGATTAAACGTCATTGAATTGAATTTACCGCCATTAAATAAGCGGGTCGATGATGTTGTACCGCTTGCTAGACACTTTTTAAAACAAAGTAACCCTCAGGAGCTTGAGCTATCAAAAGAGCTTGAAAACGCATTAATAACTCATCATTGGCCTGGTAATGTTAGAGAGCTTGAAAATGCTTGTCAGCGAGCCAGAGTATTAGGTGCAGGTAAATCATTAACCGCAGAGCACTTTGGTCTTCAAGTTTCATTAATTAAATTGAATGAAACTTATGAGCCTAGTCAAGCAGAAATAGAGCAAGCGTTGCAAGCGTATAACGGTGTGATCAGTAAAGTTGCCAGACACTTAGGTCTGAGTCGTCAAGCACTGTATCGACGAATGACTAAGTATGGGCTTAAACAATAGAGCAGAAATATGAAAACAAACAAGATTCATTTATCAATTAAAAGGCGCCTTTTGCTGCTTAGTTGTTTGAGTACGGTCATGCTTAATGGTGTGCTTTTATATTTTCCTTTTAGTTTATTAACGTTTCTAGTGAGTATTTTGATAACCATTGTTATTATTTCTTTTGGTTTTAGAGGTATAAATAAACGTTTTATGGCATTAGAAACCGGCTTATTAAACATTAAGGATAATGAGCTTTCTACCGTGTTACCGCTTCATGGTAATGATGAGATTACCCGTTTAGAGCGCACATATAACCAAGCGGTAGATAAATTAAGGCGTGAAAAGCAATCAATTTATCAGCGTGAACTCTTGCTTGATACTGTGATTCAAAACTCGCCGTTGGCGATGTTATTGGTCTCTGATGATCAACATGTCATTTATAGTAACTTTGCTGCTCGTCAGCTGTTATCTAAGGGCTGTGATATTGAAGGGGCAAATTTTGATGAGCTGTTAAACCAACAAGACAAGTCGTTACAACAAGTAGTGGAAACTCAACGTGATGGTTTATTTAATTTATCAATGCCAACCCCTGATGGTGAAGAAGAACTACAAACGTGGTTATTATCTCGTGGTAAATTTGAGTTAAATGGTATGTATCATCATTTATATCTTTTTAAACAGCTCACTCGTGAATTGAACCGGCAAGAGGTTGCTGTTTGGAAAAAGGTAATTAGGGTTATCAGCCATGAGTTAAATAACTCTCTGGCGCCAATTTCTTCGATGACACATTCTGGTCAATTACTGATTAAAGCGCTAAATAATAATAAGCTAGATCTTATCTTTAATACCATTGAAGAAAGAGTACAGCATTTGAGCCAATTTATTAAAGGTTATGCACGCTTTGCAAAATTACCTTTGCCACGACGTGAAAAAGTTAATTGGCAGATGTTTATGCAAACACTACTGCAGCAAGTCGAATTTGAATGGGATGAAAACTTACCGACTAATAACTCCTATTTAGATCTTGCTCAACTGCATCAAGTTTTGCTGAACCTTATCAAAAATGCCCATGAGTCTGGCTCAAAGCCCTGTGCTATTTCTGTTCGGTTACGCACGATAAATAATGGCTTACAATTGGATGTGTTAGACCGGGGCGAAGGAATGTCAGATGATGTACTTAAAAATGCACTACTGCCTTTTTACTCAACAAAAGCCACTGGCAGTGGTATTGGTTTGCCTTTGTGTCGAGAAATCATTGAAGCACACGATGGCTTTCTTAACTTAGTTAATCGTAAAGGAGGGGGCCTAAAGGTTGCTATATGGTTACCTTGATACAACTTTGATGTCGATAATTACTTTATTGTAATAATAAACGCCGATAATGTTATATCGGCGTTTATACGTCACTCTTACTTTGGTGAGTTTCTATTAATAATACCCTTGGTAGACGATAACAAAATAAATAAGACTATTGCTAAGTAACCAAAAGCGCCGCCACTACTGGAAGGCTTAACGGGAGCCACTACCGATACAGTAATACTTTGAGTTGTCGAAGCACCTCTAAAGTCAGTTGCAGTAAATTCAAAGGTTAAGCTAGTTGAAACTGAGGGAGCAACAAACGTTGCATTTAGTCCGTCAGCTGATGATAAGTTGAGGTTAGTACCAGCAGTTTGTAACCATTGATAAGTCATTGCGTCATTTTCTGCATCAACAACACTTGCAGTAAGGCTAACCGATTGATTTGAATTAACTTCGAAATTTTCAGATAAGGTAATTACTGGTGCTTGGTTATTCTCATCATCGGCGATAGTTATCGTTATTTGGTTATTTGTGCCTAACTGACTGCCATCTATACTGGATAAGGTTACTAAAAATGTTTCATCAGTTTCAGACTCATTGTCATTAATTAAGTTTAAGGTGATAGATTTATTATCGCTATCGTTTGACTGCCAAGTTAATTGACCAGAGTTTGCTTCAACATCGCTGTTAATATTCGCTGTTTGTGAAATCACTTGATAATTGAATGAGGTAGTTTTACTTGGCGCTTTAGAAATCGCAACCTCAAGTATTAAAGACGGTTGATTTTCGGCTACTGTTAATTGTGATAAAACAAAACTTGCTGAGCCGCTATCTACTCTTCCCGCTATCTTAACGGTTAAGTAACTGCTAGTAGACAAGGTTGCTGAATTTGTTGGGTCGTACAAACGTATATAAAAACTTTCTGAAAATTCAGCATCATTTTCTTGATCACTAATATCTATAGCAATGTTTTTTTCTGTAACATCACCAATTGCCCATTCAAGAATACCTTGAGTCGCCACATAATCTAAGCCTTCTTTAGCGCTACCTGCAATAACCTGATAGTTGATGCTGGTACTTAAAGGGTTATCACCACTTTCTGTTCGTTGAACAGGAATATTAATGGTTTGCCCTTGCTCAGTGCTAAATTCGCTATTGGCAAAACCTAAGCGACCTTGAGGTGAAGTTTTTGTATTATCTTTAATAATATAAAGGCCACTATTGATATCACTGACTAAAATATTACCTGAAGGCAGGTAAGGATATACTCCCCAAGCACCGTTAAACCCTGGGTTATCACTGGGGGTGTAAGTATCAAAGAAGCCGACTTGTTCAGGGTTTGCTGGGTCGCTGATATCTAATACCGTTAAACCACGTTCATAGTTAGACATGTAATAACGATTTCCACGGACAAAGCCATTATGATCAATCGCTTTAGTTGGCCCGGTCCATTGGCCAACCTGAACGGGATTTGATAAATCATCAATGGAAAATATTCTAACCGTTGAGTTCAGTCCTGAGTTTTTTTCATCAAACTCATCATGTAATAATATAAATTTATTATCTTCAGTGCCCCAACCTGAATGAATATATTGGCTAGATTGTGGTACATCAGAATAAGTTGTTGTGCTTAAATATTTGGTCGCATTAGGATTAGTGATATCCCATAGTTTCATTTCTTTTTCATTAAAATCGATGAAGATGGTACAACCGGTTAGGTTATTTGGGCAGCGTTCATCTTTTATTACTAATGAGGCACCATCGTGAGTATAGCCACTACCGGCAAAGTCACTATCTAATGGGGTAAGTGTGCTTGGGTCTGACAGAGAATAACTATGAAAAGCGCCACCATATTTATTGGTGCCAATCAGTTGCAGTGTTGCTTCAAGATTAGGTAGAGCCATATTTAGCGTATGGTCAACATTAGAAATATAGACATTATGAGCTTCTGCAACAGAAGTGTTTTTTGCTTCTAAGCTAACTGAATGGGGTAAGTTATTTAAGTTGATAATGGTGACATCATCTGCGGCATTATCAATGGTGGCATAGGCGTAGGCTTTATATTTATTTTCAGAGGTATCAAAATATTGATATACCTTGATATCCCGCCAGCTTGAACTTCCTCCTGCAATTGTACCAACCTCTACAGGATTGTCTGGCTCAGTTACATTTACTACAGCCACGCCGTTCCTCAAACCTATAAGTGCGTATTCTGAACCATCATTTAAGTCGACATGGCCCCAGATATCATTGGCTGTACTTGGTGTTGATGAAAAATCTCCAAGAGGCATGTGGGCAAGTAAATCCATATTAAGGCAATTAAAATCTCCTGCCATGTTATCGATACAGTCTACATTTGTTTGTTTTTTGGATAATTTTGCAAAGCTTGATAATTTTGATCTTAACTGTATGTTCGAATTATTTTGTGCAGTATCATTTGTTTCTTGTTCAAAACTCGAAATACCATCGGCTATAATATTAAAACCTTGCTTTCGCAATGCTTCAGCAAGATCAGATGGAATGTTTTTTAACTTTGTAATATTAGAGTTTGGACTTTGTGATTGATAATGGTCGAATCGATTATAACCACCAAAGACTGGTACTAAAGCACTTTGTAAATAAAACAGTTCGTTTACTGAATCAATATTGTAAGCGCCAGCTGCAACGAGGATTTTATCCCCTTTGTTCGCTTGCATTACTGCATATTCAATTGATGCACAGGGCCTAAGTACATTATCGCATTGACCTTCATCCCGGCCATCTTGTGCAACAAATCTTGCTTTATCATGCTCTGAATGGGCAATAACTTGATTTGTTAGAACTAAACTTCCTGTTAATACTAATGCTTGTACTATTTTATTCATCCAGATATGCTCTAATTTGTTTTAATTACATTTTATTAACATAACAAAAAATCAACACTTTTGAAATAATTACCTTATTGTTGTGTTTTTGAATCTGTACATACTACTTAACACTAAATATAAACGAATAAATAATGAATATTCAATCTAACATTTTTTCTGGTCTTGTTTCTTGCATTGCTTTTGTTATTGCAATTAACCTTAGCGGTTGTGGCAGCGATAAAGCTGCGGATACCTTAACTTCCAGCTTTACTAATACTTTAACCTTTATCCCTAAGTACGAAAACAAGCCGTTGCAATGTTTTTCACCTTTTAGTCATCAAGCTAAAATTTGGCAATATTCACAGTTGCAGTTTTTTGTCAGCGAAGTTGAAGTTAAAGATCAGGAAGGTCAATGGCAAACTTGGCAATTTACTAAAAACAAATACCAAAGTAGTGAGGTCGCCTTATTAGGGGAATATTGCCAGAATGATAAAATAAAAAAACAATCATCACATCAATCAAGGCGAGGGAATTGGCAATTATCATTTGAACAAGCCATTGAGCCATCAGCGATTAGCCAGTTACGTTTTACTTTAGGGGTACCATTTTCATTAAATCATCAAAATCCATTATTACAACCCAGCCCACTCAATGTCCCTAATATGTTTTGGGTTTGGCACAGTGGACATAAGTTTTTCCGCTTAGATATGGAGGAAATTAATGAACTTGATCGAAAAGACAATTGGCAGTTTCATTTGGGGTCAACAGGTTGCAAAGCACCAAGCCCTTTGCGTGCACCAAAAAATCCATGTATCAATGGCAATCAAGCAAAGATCACCATTGATATAAAAACAAAGACTCAAGGAAGCGGTTTTCAGAGCATAGATGTAGATTTAACGAGCTTGTTTGCTGGATTTATAATGACTAAACAAAATAGTTGTCAATCTGAACCTGAAAATGAAAGTTGTTTGCCGCTTTTTAAGGTTATCGGTTTACCTGAGCCTAAAGTCCAACTTCAATCACTTTTCACTGTTAGTCATTTCATAAAGCCTGTAAGCGAGTAAATAATTAATGAAGTACAAAATGCCTGTTTCAGTTATCACTTTATTGTTAGTGTGGGCTAGTTTAACTTTTCTTAGTGCGTGTAGCGAAAATAAAGCGGTAAACCCTGCTTATCAATGGCAAATTATTAAGGGTTTTCCAAAACCACATATGCCAGAGAATAATGAAATGACTCAAGCTAAAGTGGATTTAGGACGCGCTATTTTTTATGATAAAAACTTATCGGCTAACCAAACACAGTCGTGTGAAAGTTGTCATAGGCAAGCTTTTTCCTTTGGTGAAAATATAGAGCGCTCTGTCGGCAGCACAGGTCAATCTCATCGTCGAAATGCCCCCGTACTGGTGAACATCGCTTATAATAAAACCCTCACATGGGCACATGATGGATTGACGTCTCTAGAGCGGCAAATTCTATTGCCTATGTTTGGTGAGTCACCGATAGAGCTTGGAATAACAGGAAATGAACAGCAGGTATTAACTCGATTTAAAAGTGATAATTATTTAAAACTTTTTGAATTAGCTTTTCCAAGTCAAGAGGTTAGTTATGATTTGATTGTCAAATCATTAGCCAGTTTTGTCCGTAGCTTAATTTCTTTAAAATCGCCATTTGATCAATATGCCTACGCCAATGACGATAATGCGATATCCCAGTCAGCACTTCGTGGTATGACGTTATTTTTTTCTGAGCGTCTTGAGTGTCATCACTGTCATGGCGGCTTTAATTTTACTCAATCAACCAGCCATGAAAAGCAATTAATTGATCGCAGACCCTTTCACAATACCGGTTTGTACAATGTAAGTTTTGACAATGCCAATCTTGAAAATAATCTAGAGAATACTAATCTAGAAAATACTAACTCAGTAGGGAACCAAACAGGTTATCCCAGCCACGATGTTGGCTTAGCAGAGATTTCATTACAGCCAAAAGATAATGGTCGCTTTAGAGCGCCAACATTAAGAAATATCGCGGTGTCTGCGCCTTATATGCACGACGGTTCTATGGCTGACTTGTCAGAGGTTCTAGATTTTTATGCTGCTGGTGGCCGTAATATTACAACAGGTAAATACCAAGGCGATGGTCGACTAAACCCTCTTAAAAGTGCGTTCATAAAAGGGTTTGAAATGAATGAACAAGATAAACTAGATTTAATTGCCTTTTTAGAAACATTAACAGACAAGTCTTTTTTAACTAACCCTGTCTTCTCTAAGCCTTAGATTGAAGGTCATTTGGCTGCTTACCAAGCTTTAATAAGCCCGTAGTCAAAGCAACTCCTGTTAATATCAATGAACAGCCAATGATCATCCATTGACTAATACTTTCATCTAAAAATAAACTTCCCCATAATAAGCCAAAGGCAGGGATCAAGTAAGTAACGGACATTGCTTTTGCCGGGCCTAAATTGGCAATTAACCTGAAAAATATAATGTAGGCAATACCAGTACAAACTACGCCAAGTAAGATTACAGAAATGAATGCTTCATTGCTCGGTAGTCTAGTGGGCAAAAAGAACAAACTGATAGGAATTAATGTTAATGATGCTGATATCTGGCTACCGGCCGCTAAGGCTACTGAGTTAATACCGCTCAAATATCTTTTAGTGTAATTAGCTGAAAACCCGTAACAAAGTGAAGCGACTAATGCCGCAACCGCAGGTCCAATAATATTACTCTCGCCAAGTGATACTTTATCAAAAACTAAAAAGTAGACTCCGATAAAACCAATAAAAAGACCAAGAGTAGCACTGAGACTTAGTTTTTGTTTTAACCATAAAAAGGCAACAATAGCACCAAACATTGGTGTAGTAGCATTGAGGACTGATGTTGTACCTGCAGCGAGAGTTAAGGTTGCATAACCAAAAAGTACAAAAGGGATAGCGGTATTTAATTGACCGGCAACTAACATTTTAAGTTTATAGCCGTTCAATGCCTTTTGTTGTTTAGCTATATAAAGAATTGGCAATAAAAACAAACTTGCAGTAAATGTACGTAATGCCATAAAAAGAAAGGGACCAAATTCAGGGCTGCCAATACGCATAAAAATAAACGATGAACCCCATATCGCAGCTAGGCTTATTAATTCGATTAAATAAATAGGCTTCATTGATTTGTCTCTAAACCGTTCTCTGGGCTAGTATTAGTATTCATGGATATATTGCTCACCATAATTTTGGTTAACGAAGTCATTTGCCATTGAATGTTAAATTGATAAAGACTCATACCATAAATTTTTTCATCGAAAGTGTTTTGTTTATAGGCAGGACGGGGATCTTGCTTTAATACTTGCTCGATAAGCTCTCTAAGCTCAGGGTATTTAGGCTGTTGCCTAGCTAACTCAACTTCAACATAAGCATTGAAACTTATCTCTAAATTTGCTGAAGGCTGAGTTTGTGCAAAACCAGCCCTAGCATCATCAATACTATCGCAATAGGGCACATATGGTTTTATATCAACAATCGGTGTGCCATTTAGTAGGTCTAGACCTGATATGTCAATAATGACTTGTCTACGACCATCGGTAAGCTTCTCTTGGCGAATATCATCAAGCTTAACTACAGACATACCAATAGGGTTTGGTCTGAAAGTCGATCGTGTTGCCAATACCCCTAGTTTTTTATTACCACCAAGTCTCGGCGGTCTTACCAAAGGCTTCCAACCTTGTGATTGGCTACCGTGAAAGATAAAAATTAGCCAAAGGTGACTGAACTGCTCAAGGCCACGTACTAATTCGATATTGTTCGCATTACCCTGTAAAAGTATTTGCCCTTTAGCTGCGCTAACTATGCCGGGTTGACGGGGAATGGCAAATTTTTCTTGGTAAGGAGAAACAACGCTGCCAATAACATCTAACTTTATATCGAGTGCACTGTTTTCTAATTCGCTATATTTCAATGAACCGCTCGCTATTTTTTATTGTCAGCCTTGATACTTTCTAACTCATTGCCCACTTGATAAATCTTACCATAACAGACCAAGGTTGATAAACATTGTGGCTTTTGTGGCGAGGGATTATTTATTGTCGAATCAATAATTGCACAACCAGTAAATATTATTGCATTAGCTTGTTTTTCAAAAGCTATTCTACGGGCATTAGTTCTGGCATTTATTTCATTTGGTTGAGCATGGTGGGCTTTTAATTGGCAGTCTTCTCCTTCAACTAAACCAATAAAGTTAAAGTGTTTACCGATTTCTTTTTCATTTTGATAAATAGTGACTTTACTAGGAGAAAAATAATCCTTGAAGTTATTGCGGTCAAGGTTAGTTGATACTGTGTAGTTACTACTACAACTGCTGAGTAAATAAGCCAAAAGAAGGGCGAATAATTTATGAAGGTTATTTAATTTTGTCATTGCTTTATTTTTTAATACTCATAAAGTTGTCTTTGGGTGTTTTACCAGCAATCCAATAATCGAATAACTGGTCAAGCATGGTACTTTGCTGCTTCATTGAGATCCAATTGCGCATAAATAATTCAAAGGCAGAGTCATTTTTATTAATTGGAAATGCCATCGATATTGGTGCTCTAATTGGTTTAGGAACAACCACTGTATAATTAGGGTAAAGTAGCGTCCAAGCCGAAGCCGTGGCCGCACCAAACAACATGCCATCGATATGTTGAAATTCTTCTTTAAAGAATAGCCTAGGGGTCGTTATTTCCCACGCTTTTCCATGAGTAAAGAAGCGATTAATGGCATCTTTATAAAAGAATATTTCGGGGATGCCAATAATCAAGTCATCTCGCTTTAGAATACCTTCCCAGTGAGTGAATTCGGCTCTGCGGATATCTTTAACGATAAAAGCAATGTCTTGCTTACTATAAGGTACGGTTAAGGTGAACTCTCTCATATTATCGGGTATAACAGGAATGCCAGTGGTGATATCTAAATACCCAGAGCTTAATAAAGTGGAAGCCTCGTTTCTAAATATTTTGACAAATTCAATATCAACGTTCAAATCAGCAGCTAATTGATTCATGATTTCGATATCAAAACCAACTAAATCTCCTTTATTGTTATGAAATGAATATGGAAGGTCATCTCTAAAATAGCCGACACGTAGAAAACCACGGTTGTTAATTCGAGTTAGTACATCAATGAAAGGTTGTTGGGTACTTGTATTGTTTTTCGCTTGGTCAATAACTTTAGTTTTAACACCTTTGAATAATAAGTCTCGCTCAATAAATTTATTATAACCTTGGTATTGATGACTAATTTCACTAAATGTAAAGCGTAAACTAATGAAGGCAACTATTGATATTATTGGCATTAATATCGCGTATTTAAGAAAAACTTTCCATTTAAAGGTAAATGCTTTAAGCATACTTGTCGCGATTAATAGTGGCAGACAAATAGCAAAAATGACTGATAATATTGCCGATATTCGGCCAACAATTAAGTTTTCAGCAACAATGAAAAAATCAAACATTGAGGCTGAGACATTAAATAAATCAAGCAAGTTAGGTACAGCTAATGTACTAGTACCAAATAGTTGAGGGATACCTGCGACAATTAAATTTGTATAATCGTTTAAAGAAATATGAGCGCCTGAAAACCAAGCCGCGAATAAGGTAAAGAGTAATGCGAGAAGTTTGCCGCCAACAGGTAAGCTGAACGTGATAGGTACTATGATACTTGGCACTTTACTGGCATCTGTTGATTGTGAGCTATTCTCATTCGATAGTTCTTTAATAAGATCTTTAGTTTTTTCAACAATCGTTGGAATAACAATAAAAAAACTGCCAGTGGCAAAAGCCGTGATCATTGCTTCACGGGATGCTTTGATAATTTGGCGATAACCAAAGGGAGTAATAATGGCAACCATCGCCGGTAGCACGATAAATGACAGTAAAATAACTAATACTGCAGCGGTAACAATATAAACAAGTAAACCGTCGATTTGGCTTGAATCTATCGTAGCGGCCGCTCTTAAGGCAATACAAAAAACACCCAATGGAGCAAAGCTCATCACCAAAGCGCTTACATTAGCAATAGCTTTTTGTAAGTTACTTAATACCAGTAATGTATGTTTTTTATTTTTTACTGTCATCAAACCAATACCTACAAAAATGCTAAACATTACAATGGCTGGAATTAGTGCATTAGCAAAAGCATTAAAAGGGTTGGCAGGTATAAATAAATTGACCAAATCAAATTCACTTGAAACCTTAACAGTACTGGCACTATAAAAATCGGCATTGACCCAGTCAGGAAAAGCGATTGGCGCGAGAAAAATAAAGCTTAAAACGGTCACCAGTAAAGTCAATAAAATAACAAAACTGACTTTGAATGTTTGCGCGGCTTTTAGCGGTGATAAACCACCAATACCGGTAATTAAAGATAAAGCAATATAAGGCAGGGCGGTCATTTGCAACAACATAACAAAGGCTTTGGCAGTAGCATCAACACCGGTATAAACGGTTGAAGTATATGAACCTATTGCTAAGCCAATAAACATGGCAATTAATATGCGAGCAGATAAAGGTATATTGGTAAAGGGGAGTAGTACAGATTTTATTGTCATGTTATCGCTATGTTGAAATTTTCTAATACAACAGGTAAATGGCTGTTAGTTAGATATTTCGGCAGATTATAACATGACTAAAATTTAGAAGGGAAAGAGTTATTTGGCTCTTTTACTCTATCCTAGTAATAAACCACCATCAATATGAATAGATTGTCCGGTAATATATTTTGCTTTTGAACTTAGTAAAAAGTCCGCCAAATTAGCGACATCTTCAGGTAAACCAAGTTCACCTGCTGGGATGCGATTTATAATCTTATCTAATGACGCTTGATCTAACGGTTGATGTTCGGGTGAATTCTTTTTTATATAGCCAGGAACAATAATATTCGCATTAATACCTTGGCTTGCGTACTGGGCGGCATAAGATTTTATTAACGCTTCCAGACCTGCTTTTGCCATAGCCGAAGCAGGAACAACACTTCCTCCTACTCTAAATTTGTGAGCCAAAAAGGAGCTGACAGCTACTATTTTTCCTGTATTGCTTTTTATAAGTAACTTAGTACATTGGCTAAGTAAGGCGAATGTAGCATCAATAATGACAGAGTAAGATTGAGCCAATCCTTGTTGATCTAATGCTTCGAAGTTTCGCCAGTCAGGATAGCCAGCGTTACAAACTAGGCCGTTGAGATGATCACAATTATCATTCAGTACTTGTACTAAACTTTCAATAGTTGCTTGCTTAGATAAATCGCCGTATTGGCAAATAACATCAGCGCCCAGGGATTGGCATTCAAAAGCGATATTCTGTAAACCGAGTTTATTTTGTTTGGTATGAATTATTAATAGCGTATCTGTTGTTGCTAACTTGGTGGCAATTGCGGCACCAATTCCACTACCTGCTCCGGTAATTAAATATACTGACTTTGACATTTTATAATACCTACTTCATAAAAGTAAAAAATCGTCAATAGATTAACTACTGACGATTCCAAAATAGCCTAAACTAGGGGAACTAGTTATTTATTAATTGTGTTGTGATTCAAGCTTTTCGGCAGCAAAGCGGTTAAACAAATATAACGCAAAAGCTGTTACCACTGAAATTGCTGCACAAAACATCCAAAAGGTTGAAGGACTGTTACTTTCTACTGCCCATGCGTTATAACCTTAGCCAGATAAGTCACCGGCAAACAAAAAGCCAATTGCCGAAGCTGTATATAAATAACCTTGATACATTGCTGCTTTTTCTTTTGGCATAACACTGGCAATATATTCTTGCTGTTTCGGCGATGCCATCATTTCACCAAGAGAAAATATTAATAACCCCGATACAGCAACAGAGCCACCTAATATTGCACCACTAGTGCCAGAAGCTAAGACTAAATAGCTTGCTGCTAACATTAACGTGCCAGCAATTAGTACATGGAAGGTTTTAAATTTTGCTGATACAGCACTCACTAATACTTGTAATAAAACAATTGAACCAAAATTAATCGCCATGATATATTCAGGTTTAAATTGGCGATATTTATCAGCCCATTCACTGGCAAGTACAGTTGCATCGTTAGTTGATATTGTACTGGCTTGTAATAGTGTTTGAATTTGCTCTAATGGGATACGAACATTGTAGTTATTAAGCTCAAGGTAAGCTTGTCTTGCCGAGTCTGCTTGGCTTGGATCGAATCGGCTACCGAGATCTAGAATCGCTTTTGATAATAAGTCGACATTAACAAAAGAGGCAGCTTCACCTAAACTAGGGTTGATAGCATAAAATAATTGCACCAAATCACTACTATCGACATAATCACGAATGAAGAGTGGCAAGGTGATAAAAATTTGCATGTAAACCATCCAAAATCCACTTAAAATCAAGATAAGGGCAATAAAAGGCTTATTACCCATTTTAATTTTACTGGTGTACCAAGATGTACTGTCGTGCTTAGCAACAAAGTTCCAAACAAGGTTGATTATCGCCCAAGCAATTATAAAATTGATGGCAGTATCAAAAGTAATTAATTCAGTGCCAGGTAACATATAAGCAATTAAAATGGGTAGTACCGTTAATGCCAATCGGCCATTACCTAAGACTTCTTGCATCTCTAGTAATGTTTCTTTTAAACTCTTAGTATTGCCTTTTTCACGATCAGCTTTAGTAGGATCTTTATAAAATAAAGTTACAGGGATAAAGTTAATTGATATCCAAACGGCAGCCATAATAAATACCATGTCCCAGCTAATATCACGCATATAACCGGCAACAATTGGACCTAAAAATCCACCTACGTTGACCATCATATAAAAGATGCCAAAACCTAGGCTTCGATTGCTGTCATCCGTACAACGACTGACGGTTCCGGTAATTAGTGGCTTAAATATACCTGCACCTATAGCAACACCCATAAAGGCTAAAAAGAAAGTGCCATAACTGCTGACTTGTCCTAGCATATAATAAGAGGGGGTCATAATCGCAAAAGCTAGCATCATCATTCGACGATAACCATAGCGATCACCTAATGCACCGGTGATTGCAGGTAACAAGTAAATAAAGAATGGAACAATGCCTTGTAGTGAACCACGTTGTGTATCACTAAAACCCAATCCTCCTTGAATTATTGGACTGGTCATATACAAAGATGAAACTGCGAAGAAGCCATACCAAGCTAGACGCTCAAAAATCTCCATCGTATTAGCAACAAAAAATGAGCCAGGAAAAGGGGAACGCTTGGATTTTTTCATAACTGGCCTATCAGTTGAAGATATCTCTGATGATATTGGTTGATCCGACATTACAATACAACTCCGTTATTATAGTTAACTATCTTTATATTTTTAAAGTATGTCGTCATAATAAACAATTATTGTATATTGTGTACAGGTATATTTTGTTTAGTTAGCTAGATTGCCCTCTATAAACTTATTTTGACATATTAAAGCCATAAAAAAACCTATACTTAATTGTAAGTATAGGTTTTTAAGAAAATTTAATATTTTACTGATTATCTACGTCTTCTACGACGCCTCATTCTACTTGCTTTATTTTCTTCCTCTTCAGCACCAGATAAATCTCCATCTTCCGATGCAACTAAATCAGCTAAGGCATCATCTAGGTCTTCACCTTGCTGCCCTGTTTTAGTAGCATCATCAATATTAAAAACTGACTTTAATTTACTGCCAAAGCTTTTAGATTCATTTGATGCTTGTATAGGAGCAACGTTTTCTTCAGGGGAAGCTTCAGTTTCAGCAGCGGGTACAAGTTTCATTTTATTGACAAGCTTTTCTTCAGAAGCTTGGTTTACTGCTGTGCTGGCTTGAGTCTGAGGTGTTTTTTTTTCTGACTTTCCTGCTACTCTTGAATCAAAATCGGTAACGATTTCATCAATTTCATTATTAGCAATATCAGTTGCTTTTTTCAGCTCAGCTAATGTTTTTTGCAATCCATTGTAATTCTGTTCAATACTTTTGATATTGTCTTTAACTTCATCACTAAGGTTTTGAGTGATGCGTTTATAAATTTTGATTTCTTGTTCAAATTCATAAATTGATGTAGTAGAAAGATCAATTTTTTCATCAATATTATCAATCTTGTCATGTAAGTTTTGTTTTTTATCAACAAACTCTTTAATTAATTCAGGTGGAATTTGAGCTGCGGGTACCGGTGTCGGCACAACATCATTAAACTCAACAATACAACTAACAGGACGCCATTGATTAAAGGATGGATGCCAACCGTAGAAGTCTGGATCTTTTATTAAAAAATCTTTAGCTTCATCCAGTTCGAATGGACCGCTTATTTTACCATTTTTAGAAAAATACCATTTTTTCATAATCATCATTCTTATTTGTTAGTTACATTCTTTACTGCACACTTTTTTAAATGAGTGTGATGAACTTTTTTGCTTCACTTAGTTATTTTCTTTAAAACCTGAAAGATTTTTCTGTAGTGCCGCAAATTGTTGTTCAATAGCACGAATAGTATTTCTGACTTCTTCGTTAAGATTTTTTGTCATCTGTTTATATTTATCAATATCTTGATCTAATTCAGACAATGAGTTTGTGGTAACTTTAAGGGTATTATCAATTCGGCCTAAAGTTTTGCTTAATTCTCGTTCTTTAGAAATAAATCCTTCAATAAGTTCTTTGGGAACTTCTCTTGGCGGTTTTGGGTAAGGCACTGAAACATCAAATTCATCAACTGCACTGATAGGCATCCATTGGGCATAAGAAGGGTGCCAAGCATAAACATCAGGATTTTTTGCAATAAAATCATTCGACTTCGCTAAGTCTAAAGGTCCACTTATTTCGCCGTCTTTGGAAAAAAACCATTCTTTCATAGGTGTCATTCTTATATTATTGTTTACTTAAAACTGCCAAATAAACTTAGTACGGTAGTTATTTATATACCTTACCTGAATATTTGCAAGTGAATCGTGACATTAGTTAGCTATTTATAAAGTTATAAATTCTCATTTGGTTTGAATTTAATAAACCCCATGATTCTACTAACACTACATTAACTTATTATAGGTTACTCAGCTAGTGTTCTATATAAAAGATTTGATCTATTTATCATTTATTATAGCTTTAATGAATATGGGAATGTTCATTATCACTCTGAATGATGGGGGATTAATCGCGACTTTTAAAAAATTTGCTATTAATCATCAGACTATAATTTTTAGAAAGGAAAATGAAAAAGTTGACCTGGTAGGAATGTCAAAAAATTGTAAAAAAATTAATCAATGAAGACAATTATATTTATTGTTTTCATTGATTAAATAACATTATTGTCTATTTTAACTGTTTTTTTTTAACTGTTTTATTCTTTGAGCTTCAATTTTTGATTTTTTTAGTGCACGCTGTTTCACTAATGTTTTAGCCGCATCGCTACCAATATGAACATGTCCTCGTTTATTGGCTAAGGTCATCTGTTTTTCACGTTCAGCATAACGGGCTCGTTGTTCGTCTGTTATATTATCAATACAGTGATGGCAACTTATACCTTTTTGATATTGTTGTTTAGTTTTATCTTCTTCGGTAATCGGCATGCGACAAGCATGACATTGATCGTATTGTCCTTTGTTTAATTGATGATCAACAGCCACTCTGTCATCAAATACAAAACACTCGCCTTGCCACATAGTGTCTTCTTGGGGCACTTCTTCAAGGTATTTTAAAATCCCGCCTTCTAGGTGATAAACCTCTTCAAAGCCTTGTTCTTTCATATAGGCGGTAGACTTTTCACAACGAATACCCCCAGTACAATACATAGCAACTTTTTTATGTTTTTTGGGATCTAGGTTATCGGCAACGTATTGTGGAAACTCACGAAAAGTTTTAGTTTTAGGATCAACTGCATTTTTAAATGTGCCTATTTCAACTTCATAGTCATTACGGGTATCAACAAGAATTACATCAGGGTCTGAAATTAATGCATTCCAATCTTTTGGCTTAACATAAGTACCAACCACTTGTAGGGGATCAATACCTTCAATGCCCATAGTGACAATTTCTTTTTTCAGTTTTACCTTGCTGCGTTTAAATGGTGCATTTTCAGTATATGACTCTTTATGAGAAAGATGAGTTAACCGTTCATCGCTTTTTAGCCAATCAAGTACGATAGCAACGCCTTGCTCCGAGCCTGCGACAGTACCGTTTATACCTTCTAAAGCAAGTAGTAAAGTTCCACGGACTTCATTATCTTCCATTATTTTAAGAAGTGGTTTTTGAAGTTGTTCAAAGTTTTCTAGACGAACGAATTTGTATAGTGCGGTAACTACATAGTTTGACATTTTATTTCCTCTGCTAGCTGGAACGTAAATCCAGTGCTGTTTGTTTAGTGTAGGTTTAAATTTGTACTTGTACTTGTACTTGTATTTGTATTTGTCTTGTATTCATAAATTAAATGAATAATTGTTCACCTCAAAGCTGTTTCATTTTCTAGCAAGGAAAAGCGCGGAGTTGATGACTATCAATGAGCACTTTTAACGAAGCTAGAGGATGAAATAGCAAAGAGGTTGACAATTATTTAACGCGCATACCTGGCTTTGCACCCTCATCTGGATTTAATATCCATAGGTCTTCACCACCGGGACCTGCTGCTAATACCATGCCTTCAGACATGCCAAAACGCATTTTCCTAGGGGCTAAGTTAGCAACCATGACCGTATGTTTACCAATTAAGTCTTCAGGTTGGTATGCTGATTTTATTCCGGCAAAGACCTGACGGGTTTCACCACCTTCTTCTTTTGAATCAAGAGCAAGGGTGAGTTTTAATAATTTATCTGCTTTTTCAACGTGTTCGGCATTAATTATTTTAACGATGCGTAAATCAATTTTGGCAAAATCGTCAAATTGAATTTCTTCGCTAATAGGATCGTGAGCCAAAGGGTCGCTTAATGCGGCAGTATTATCGATAACTTTTGCTGGTTTGTTTTTCTTTTTCTCTTTTTTAGTTGGCGCATCATCTTTTTTAGCTAGATTATCTTTTGATGCGTCAACCATGGCATTGACCTTATCCATATCAACACGTTGTAATAACGCTTTAAACTTGTTGATTTTATGATTGACCAATAAAGTTTTATGTCCTTCCCAAACAAGCTCGTCATTTAAAAATGCAGCAGTACTCTCGGCTAATACCGGTAATACCGGTTTTAGGTAAATCATTAGTGTGCGGAACATGTTAATACCTAAAGAACAGATATCTTGTACTTCCTGCTGCTTAGTTTCGTCTTTAACTAACTGCCAAGGTTCTTTTATTGCGATGTATTCGTTGACCTTGTCGGCAAGTGCCATAATTTCTCGCATACCACGACCAAACTCTCTTGCTTCATAATGAGCGGCAATTGAGTCACCGGCAGCCATTACTTCATCAGCAAGTGCTTGATCGTCAATATTAGTTGATAACATGCCATCAAAACGTTTGCTAATAAAACTTGCACATCGTGAGGCAATATTGACAACTTTACCAACTAAATCAGAGTTTACTCGTTGAGCAAAGTCTTCAAGGTTTAAGTCTAAATCATCAATGCGGCTGGTTAATTTAGCTGCGTAGTAATAACGTAAATATTCAGGGTTTAAATGTTCTAAATAAGTACGGCCTTTAATAAATGTCCCTTTTGATTTAGACATTTTAGCGCCATTGACGGTAACAAAACCATGAGCATATACTGAAGTAGGTTTACGGTAACCTGCGCCTTCTAACATCGCTGGCCAGAATAAACTATGGAAATAGATAATGTCTTTACCAATAAAGTGATAAAGCTCTGCATCAGAATTTTCATTCCAAAAACTGTCAAAATCAATTTGAGGGTTATTATCACAAAGGTGTTTAAAGCTACCCATATAGCCAATTGGCGCATCTAACCATACATAGAAAAATTTACCAGGAGCGTTAGGAATTTCAAAACCAAAGTAAGGAGCATCACGGCTGATATCCCACTGTCTTAAACCTTGGTCAAACCATTCAGCAAGTTTGTTTGCCACTTCTTCTTGTAGAGCACCACTTCGAGTCCACTTTTGTAACATTTCTTCAAAAGCGGGTAAGTCAAAGAAGTAATGTTCAGAATCTTTTAATATCGGTGTTGCACCTGATACCACGGAACGAGGGTTTAAAACCTCTGTTGGTGAGTACGTTGCACCACATTCATCACAGCTATCGCCGTTTTGATCTTCAGCTTTACATTTAGGGCAGGTGCCTTTAATAAAACGGTCGGGTAAAAACATGCCTTTTTCTGGATCGTAAAGTTGAGATATAATGCGTGTTTTTATATGGCCACTGGCATGCAAACGGTTATAAATTTCTTCTGCAAATACTTTGTTTTCATCACTGTGGGTTGAGTGATAATTGTCAAAACTGATATGGAAGTCAGCAAAATCAGCCATATGCTCTTCACGAACACCGGCGATCATTTCTTCAGGGCTAATGCCAAGCTCATCGGCTTTAAGCATTATCGGTGTACCGTGAGCATCATCAGCACAAACAAAATAAGTTTCATGACCACGCATACGTTGAAAACGCACCCAAATGTCTGTTTGGATATGCTCAAGCATATGGCCTAAATGAATAGAGCCGTTGGCGTAGGGAAGGGCGCAAGTAACAAGAATTTTACGTTTTTTACTTGGTTCAACTTTTGCTTCAATTGAAGAGTTTTGTGATGACATGGACATTAACAATTTTTTTGATGGTAATAATGGGGCGAATAGTACAGAATTTGGCGTATATTTTCATTAATAATTTGTCTAGTTTACTCAAATGTTTAAAAAATTATTCTCCCGTAAAACGCAAACAGCCAAAAATGAAGAGCTAAAGACAGCTTTAGGCCCTAATAGTCAATTAAGTTCTGATGACAATGAACAAGAAAGTATCATAGTTGAAGCGCTTAAAAATTATCAGTCAACATCTTTTCCACAAGGGATTTTATCTTGTTGTACTGACTTAAAGATAAAAATTGCCAAAGATGAAATCATAATTGGTTTAACAACGCCTTTTCCATGCAAGGGCGAATTATCAATCCTTGCTCAAAGCCTTACTAAAGTATTAACGACTGATGTTAGTTTTAATCTTCATTTAGCTATTGTGCAGGTTCGTGATCATCAAATTAACAATGTTAAGAATATTATTGCTATTGCCTCTGGTAAAGGCGGAGTGGGAAAATCAACCACCGCGGTGAATCTCGCTTATGCGTTAATTGAAGAAGGGGCAAAGGTTGGTATTTTAGACGCAGATATTTATGGCCCATCAATTCCCACCATGTTAGGTATAAAAAATCAAAAGCCATCATCAATCGATGGTAAATTTATGACGCCTTTAATTGCTCATAATTTATATGCCATGTCGATAGGATTTTTGGTTGCAGAGGAAGATGCAACTGTTTGGCGTGGACCGATGGCAAGTTCTGCCTTTAGTCAATTACTCAATGAAACCGCTTGGCCTGACCTTGATTACCTCCTTATTGACATGCCACCTGGTACTGGTGATATACAACTAACTTTAGCACAAAAAGTGCCGGTAGCTGCCGCGGTGGTTATTACTACGCCGCAAGATATAGCGCTAGCCGATGCGGTTAAAGGTATTGCTATGTTTGAGAAAGTTCAAGTGCCTGTTTTAGGGATCATTGAGAATATGAGTTATCACCAATGTGAAAATTGTGGTCACTTGTCTCATTTATTTGGTGAAGGTGGTGGGGCCGACATAGCAGCTCAATACCAGACACAGTTACTTGGTCAATTACCTTTAGCGATGAATATTCGCCAAGATGCAGATTTTGGAAAATCATCGGTAATCGAAAATAGCACTAGTGAAATAGCCTTGTTGTACCGTAGTATAGCGCGAAATGTTGCTGCGCAGCTGTTTTGGCAGCTGGATAACCGCAGCCCACAAAACGCAGAAGTTTGTTTTATCGATAAGAAACCTAACAATAGTAGTGAACAGTAATTATGAGATTATCAGATCAAGATATAGAAAAGAGCTTAGCTCAAGGGCAAATCATTATTAGTCCTACTCCCGATCAATCGATGATTTCAGGAGTTAGTGTTGATATTCGTTTAGGTAACGAATTCAGGGTATTTCAAGATCATACTGCGCCATTTATCGATTTGAGTGGACCAAAAGATGAAATGCAAGCAGCAATGAATGCGGTAATGAGTGATGAAATATTCATTAAAGATGGTGATGCATTCTTTTTACATCCTGGTGAATTAGCTTTAGCGGTGACTTATGAATCGGTGACATTGCCTGATAATATTGTTGGTTGGTTAGATGGTCGGTCTTCATTAGCGAGATTAGGTTTAATGGTGCATGTTACCGCTCATAGAATTGATCCCGGTTGGTCAGGTCAAATTGTTCTCGAATTTTATAACAGCGGTAAACTTCCTTTAGCTTTAAGACCGAAGATGAAAATTGCCGCGTTAAATTTTGAGTCAATGTCGACATCAGCATTACGCCCTTATAATAAACGTAAAGATGCTAAGTATAAAGGGCAAAAAGGCGCTGTTGCTAGTAGAATCAGTGAAGATAAAGCTACCAATTAGTCACCATAAATCAAGCGAAATTTTGACTAATGCCTCGATTAACTAGTGTATTAAATGTCTGAAGTTGAAAACTCATCAATGCAAATTTCAAGTGCCTTAATGAGTTTTTCTCTATCGTGATAGTGTTCAATTTTATCATTCGATAATTCTTGGTATATCACTTTAATTTTATCTGAACAAAGCTGTTGGTTTTGTGTGATAACACTATCAATAGGCAAACTGCCAATGTTTGTTTCAATCCAAGCCAACTTTTCATCAATCGTTAAGTCTGCAGCAGGGCTTTGCTCGGCAACAACATTATCCAAAAACACACAATGGCCTTTACGCTGGTTTAAAGCGTTTGATATATCTCGTACCAATAATGGCGGAATAATACTGGTTAAAAAGCTTCCTGGCCCTAAAATAATAAGATCGGCCTTTGTTATTGCATTAATGCAATGAGGTAGAGATTTAACTAAGGGAGCCAACATTAATTTTTCAGGCATGACAGGCATATCATCAACTGATAACTCACCTATTCGACAACGCCCCTGAGCGTAAAAAGCCATAAGGTCTGTTGGTGTTTCTGACATAGGTAATACAGACGTTTTAACTTTTAATAACCGACTGATTAACTTTATTGAATCTAGTGGACGAGACTGTATTTGACCTAAACCGTAAAGAATAAGGTTGCCGAGATTATGACCACCTAATTCATCTTGACCATCAAATCGAAAGTTGAATAGTTGGCTGCCAATAGAGTCGTTATCAACAAGTTGTGTTAAACAATTTCGTAAATCACCCCATGCGATAGAGCTACTACGCTTTCTTAATCGTCCGGTTGAACCACCATTATCAGTGGTACTAACAATACCGGTAAGTTGGGGGCCTAAGAATGATAAAGTCGAAAGAACACGACCTAAGCCATGTCCGCCACCAATTGCTACCACGTTTAGCTTTTTAAGCTTCATGAATAATATTTACTAAAGAATGTTAGCTAAACCTTACCTGTTATTTATATAAAGATAAAGAAACAATAGGGTCTGTTGAACTTTGACGTTTGTTTTTGCAACGATTTGGTGGCCATTTATACAAGCAGGCGCATATTCAATGTAATTATCCTACTTTACTTTGTGGTAACACCGGTGAAGAGCTAAAGATATATGCCCTGTTTTTAAGCTAGATTTTGACGTGAGAAATCAACAAGTTTATAAGCTAGGGAGAAAACTTTAACAGTGAATATAGTTGTTTTCTTCTAAAATTTAAACAACTTGGTGGTTATGTGAACACTTAATACATTTATTCGTTAAAATTATAATTTTAGTTAAAATAAGGGTTGACACAAACGGGGCCTCTGCTTAGAATGCGCCTCGTTTTCAACAAGTGTTAAACATTTTTGAAAACAGGTTGATATAAGATATTAGGCCATCTTAAGTCAATGACTATGTGGGGCTATAGCTCAGCTGGGAGAGCGCTTCGCTGGCAGCGAAGAGGTCTGCGGTTCGATCCCGCATAGCTCCACCAAATTTTAGGTTATTTGTTTTTAGTTTTATTAATGAACAGGTAATAGATAGTTTTTAGTGTCCCTATCGTCTAGAGGCCTAGGACACCGCCCTTTCACGGCGGTAACAGGGGTTCGAATCCCCTTAGGGATGCCACTTATTCGCTATATTATAGCAAATAGAAAATAGCAAATAGAAAATCGGGTATAGCAATTAGGTCATGTTATCTCCTATAGCTTTAATTATGTTAGAGCTATAAAAAGCAAGTTTTCTTGCTCTGATGCTTTTGTGAAGTATTGATTGTTTAACTTAAACAAGTTATTAACCTTCGATACAACTACATAGTGTCCCTATCGTCTAGAGGCCTAGGACACCGCCCTTTCACGGCGGTAACA
>JALJPB010000031.1 GCA_022969175.1 Colwellia sp.
TGATAGATAGTGCATCAAGGGCTCTGCAACACCAAAAAACATTAACCCTATGCCCATACCAGCAGCAAATAACATCGATATCCAAGACGCTAATGAATAGTCAGGAGTTGAGTGATCAGGACCTAATCGAATATCCCCATAACGAGAGACCCCTAAAAAAATAACAAAAAAGAAAATGAAGGCCACAGTAAACACATAAAACCAACTACCGTTGTCAATAATACTTGCTTGAATAAGCGAAAATACGGCTTGAGCTTGTTTCGGTAACGCTGCGGTACAAAGTAAAAGCGCAATTATAATGGCTGAGGCAGTAACGAAAACCTTTTTATTTAATTGACTTTTAACAGATGAAGGCAAGTCATTCCCCTAAATTTAATTTGTATCGATATTATATAAGCTAAAACATTGATGTAAACAGTAGCGTATATCACAAGTAATACAAATACTTAATAGATAATTTAGTGGCTAGCTTTTTGAAAAAAAACACATTCATTGCTAAGCTAAAATGAAAGATAAATAAAGCTAGAACTCTAACTGTATTTAAATACAAAAAACAATCAAAATACTCATCGTAAAACTAAGGGATAATTACTATGAAACTCACTAAGTTGCATTGTGCTGTATTAACAGCCATAGCGGCCTCAAGTTCTCTGTATGCAGAGGAATCAAAAGATAAAGAAAACTCAAAAATAGAAATAATTGAGGTTACTGCAACTAAACGAAGTGAATCCATTCAAGAAGTTCCTGTTACCGTTACCGCAATAACCGGTGATAGTTTAGAAAAACTCGGGGTTGCAAGCTTTGACCAATACGTAGAATTTTTACCTAACGTTGTTTTTCAAGGCACTGGCCCTGGACAAAATGAGATATACATTCGAGGTGCCGCAACTTCACAAACAAGTATTGCGGTTTCATCGGTTCAAGCATTACAACCTTCCGTTGCCTTTTATTTAGACGAACAACCAGTTTCAATGCAAGGGCGTAACTTAGATGTTTACGCTACCGATGTTGAGCGCATAGAGGTTTTACCTGGGCCACAAGGCACTCTTTTTGGAGCTAGCTCACAATCAGGTACGGTGCGCTTAATTACCAATAAACCTAACCATGATGGTTTTTCAGCCGGTTTTGATACCAGTACAAGTTCGACAACGGGTGGGGACATGAGTAATTCTGTTGAAGCCTACTTCAACATGTCTTTGTCTGACTCCCTTGCTGTTCGTGTTGCTACTTATAATGATCATCAAGGCGGCTGGATAGACAATATATTAAATGTGCCTGGTGAAGGTGGTTATATTGGTAGTGCCGAAGTTATCAGTAGAATTTCTGGTGATGCGTTAACGAACCCTGAAAATGTTCCAGTTACCGCGCCAAAAAATGGTGCCCTAGTTGAAGATAACTTTAACACTGCTAACTATGCTGGTGCTCGTTTTGGTTTATCGTATTTAATTAATGATGAGTGGGAGCTTTTAGTTCAACATACTCAACAGTCTCTTGATACAGAAGGTGTATTTGCCTACGATCCAAACCTTGAAGGTGAGTCATCAGTTAATCGCTTTATAGCAGAAAATAACAATGATGATTTTGGTTTAACCACATGGACACTAGAAGGTCGGCTTGAACAGCTCGATATTGTTTATACCGGTGGTTATTTAGACAGAGATATCAATTCAACCATTGATTACACTGGCTATACCAATGGCGGCTCATTTGCCGCTTATTACGCCTGTAACTATGCTGGCGCACCAGAAACACAAGAATGTGTTGACCCAACAAAATTTTATAAAGAGCAAACCAGTACTTCACGTATTACCCATGAATTTCGGGTAAACACTTCTGCTGAAAATCGCTGGCGTGTTACTGCTGGTGTTTTTTATGACTCTCAAGAATTATCAACCGTTGGCCAGTTTCAACTAGGTAATACTGATTTACCTTACTTTACTGATTTACAACGAACCCTAGCCGGGACTGATGGTATTAACAGTAATGGTGGGCCTTTCTCTTCTGAAATTAGCTTTGTTAATGATGTTACTCACACCATAGATCAAATTGCGCTATTTGGTCAGTTAGAGTTTGATATTACTGACACAGTCACTGCAAGTTTTGGCGCTCGTTGGTATGAAATTGAAGACTCATTTAGAGGAGCCACAACAACGGTTGATGTCAGTGGTAGGTTAAAAGCCTTTGGTGATGGTAGTGATGAGGCCTTAACCGAGTTTTTTGGCGCTGAAGAAGCAGCAGCAATTCAAGCCGCTATTGCAAGTGGCCAGTTAGAAACAAGCTTATTGGATGATGATGGCAAGTTAACCGTAGATGACACCATCATAAAAGCTTCACTTGATTGGAAAATATCAAACGATGTCATGCTCTTTGCTTCATATTCGGAAGGGTTCAGGCCACCAGTTACCAACCGAGTAGGTGGTGGTTCGGCTAAGAACCAAGAAGGCGCTTTTGATGGTTTCCGCATCCCTGTGTACTCAACCACCGATAGTTTAGATAATGTTGAACTTGGTTTTAAATCAATGTTATTTGATCAAACATTACGGGTAAATGCCACCGCCTATTATTCAAAAATATCAGATCTGCAAACCTCTCGATTTGATCCTACCAATATCAGTTTTTTAGTTTTCACCGATAACGTAGGTGATGCTGAAATTAAAGGGATTGATGGTGACTTTAGTTGGGTAGCTACTGACAACTTAATGATCTCAGGTGCATTTAGCTTTATTGATACCGAACTAACATCAGTGAATGACGAGCTTGCCGGTATTGCTCCAGCGGTAGGCAGCCAACTACCTTACTCCGCAGAGTTTTCAGGTAACTTACAAGCCGAATATATCTATGAAATCGCCCAAGATATGACAGGGTATGTTAACGCTTCAATAAGCTATACCGGAGATAGGCTCGCCAGTATGACAATGGACGCCTATGTATTAGAAGATGCAACTAACTTAGTTTATGGCACAGGCTCAGGTTTAACCATTCAAAAAGAAGCTAGCACCTATTCAGGGGTAAATTACCAAGACAGTAATGGAGAAACATTTGCCGGTGGTCGCTATGTGCAAGACAGCTACATTTTGGCAAACTTAAGCTTTGGTATCACTAACGATGAATGGAAAGCCGAGCTATTTATCGATAACTTAACTGATGAAAGTGCAATATTATATATTGATACTCAACAGTTTACCCCAAAAGTGGTGACCAATAGGCCACGCACCATTGGTTTTAGGTTTTCCTATGACTTTTATTAAGTCTTCGTAAATTCATTAAAGCCAGAAAAGCCGTTTGATGTTTGTATCAGACGGCTTTTTATTGATAAAGTATTAGCTGAGCAATAACTATTTATGGAGCCAGTCGTTGGACAAAGCAGCCCTTCCCTCAATTGATGGTCAATTAAAATCGATTCAACAATTGATTCAAACAGCAAAATTCAATGACGCCATCGAACAAAGTTATCTGTTAATAGAACAGACTGTTGATACACAAAATAAAATACAACTATGGTACTTACTTGCGGTTGCTCAACGCTATGCAAAATCACTTCCTCAAGCATTTTCGAGTATTAATGAATTACTAAAGCTCGACGACAAACACAGCAGAGCCTATCAAGAGCAAGGTCATATTAATTTGGCAATGACTGAACAAAACAACGCAAAAATTTCATTTGAACATGCAGTAAAACTTAACCCTAGTTTAGTCGCCAGTTGGCAAGAGCTCATTGAAATATATCGAGCATCACAGCAAAACGAAGACGTGCAAAAAGTGGCAAACCAGTTGGCTAAATTAAAAAGTTTACCGCCAGCTTTACTTGCCGTTACTGAATTAATGCACGAAGGGAAATTATTAAAAGCAGAGCAAATTTGTCGACAATTTTTACAAAATAATAACCGCCATGTCGAAGGTATGTGCTTACTTGCCGAGATAGGTATAGAGCTAAAGATTTACGACGATGCTGAATTTTTACTTGCTAGCGCACTTGAGTTAGCGCCAACTAACATTCAAGCTCGCTCTCAATACCTCAATTTACTGATTCGTTTAGGTAAATACAAAAATGCTGAGCAACAAGTTGAAAACTTGTTAGTTGAACAGCCTGATAATCTTAGTTTTAAAGTTGCCAAAGCCAGTGTATTAACGGGTTTAGGAAAAATAGAGCAAGCCATTACTTTATTTGAACAGGTTATAGCACAAGACAATAAAACAGCAGGCTTTCATTTACAGCTAGGCCATGCGCTGAAAGTGCAAGGTGAGATAAAAAAAGCAGTAGCTGCTTACCAAAAAGCCTATCAATTAATCCCAAGTTACGGTGATGCATTTTGGAGTTTAGCCAATACTAAAACTTATCGTTTTAGTAATGAAGAAATTAAGCAAATGCAAACACAGCTAGGCGATGAAAACTTAGCGTTAATTGATAAGGTTCAACTACATTTTGCCACCGGAAAAGCCTTTGAAGATAATAAAGACTACAACCAAGCGTTTCAAGCCTACCAACAAGGCAATAAATTGCAGCATGAACACAATGGTTTCGACATCAACAAAATTGAACAACAAGTCGCAGAACAAATAAAACATTGTACTACTCAATTATTTCAAAACCGTGGACAGTTAGGCCTTAACAACCCCGACCCTATTTTTATTGTTGGTTTACCACGGGCAGGCTCTACTTTACTTGAACAAATTATTGCCTCACACAGCCAAGTGGATGGCACCATGGAACTGCACAACATTTTAGGTTTAGCGTCACGATTACGTGGCAGAAATCCAAGTAGCGATACAAGCCAATACCCTCAAAACTTAAGTGATATTAACCCTCAGTATTTCAAGCGCTTTGGCCAACAATTTATTGATGAAACTCGTGTATATCGAGAGCAGGCACCACTATTTATCGATAAAATGCCTAATAACTTTCTACACATAGGCCTGATCCGATTAATACTACCCAATGCTAAAATCATTGATGCTAGGCGCTCACCTATGGCGTGTTGCTTTAGTGGCTTTAAGCAGTTATTTGCTGAAGGACAAGACTTTAGTTATAACCTTGAAGATATTGGTCGTTATTACCAAGCTTACCTAAAGTTAATGGCTCATTGGCATAAAACATTACCAGGCTTTGTCTTAACCGTTAATCATGAAGATGTTGTTGATAATTTAGAAAAACAGGTGCGAAGAATACTTGATTTTTGTAACTTAGATTTTGAACAATCATGCCTTGATTTTCATAAAACCCAACGCAACATTAAGACACCAAGCTCAGAACAAGTTCGTCAACCCATTTATAAAAGTGCCACTGAACAATGGCGACACTTTGAACAACACTTAACACTATTAAAAAAGGTGCTTAATGATTAATTCTAGATTATTGCTGGATTAATTAAAGAGCTAATTTATTGAGTCTACTTTGAGTTGAAACTTACACTGTATGTAGACGATATAACAATACGAAGGTATTGATTCAGTTTAACTTCAACACCACGTTCCAGACAAATAAATTTCAATCAGACACTAACCACTCTACCCTCTCCCCAGAGATAGAGAAGATTTAATGTATTTACATATATAGCCTCAATATAAATACAAATCAGCCATTTTTTATAAGCCTGAGAACTTCACTTCCACTTTATAAATTTAAAACATCTAAATTAACCAAACATTCTTATTTCTGGAAAATCCCAACTTTTTTGTCACCTTTTTGATGCCATTGGGTACTTATTTAAAAGCAGAGGAATTTATCATACAGATAAGCAGACATTAGTAATGTTTTTCATTGTGCTAATACTTTCATCGGAATAAGCAACTTTTAAGTATCAAAAAATACGCCAGATAAGATATGGCGACAATTTATTTACAGAGGACTTGTATATGGCCCTCTATGATCAAAAACTTATTTAATATCGGAGTAAACCATGAATACCAATGACTTATTATCAGAAGAAGAGAAAAAAGTACTTGAGCATGTAAGGTATGTAAGGGAATTTCATGCGCACCTTTTTGCTTATGTTATTTCTCTTATCCTTATATTTGTGATTAACTTAATGACGTCACCTCAATATCTCTGGGCTATGTGGGTCTTAATAGGATGGGGCTTTGGTGTCATGGCCCACGGAACGACTGTATTTGTAAAATTCAGCTTTTTTGGACCCCGTTGGGAAAAAGAGCAAGTTGAAAAAATACTTGGCAATAGGCTATAACCCTATATCAAGGCAAATAATAAGTGGGATTCAAGAAAACGCATTCTTCAATATGACCATATTTCAAAGACAAAAAAACCGACATTAATAGTCGGTTTATTTCGTTATAGCCCTTTTAAGAACAAGGGAAGAATGGTACCAGCGGTCGGACTCGAACCGACACGTCTTTCGACAGGGGATTTTGAATCCCCCATGTATACCAATTTCATCACGCTGGCATTTCTTTTTCTATAACTTCCAACAAAATAATTTATAACCTTGTCGAAGAGGCAGGCATTATACAAAAATCAGCCTTATTGGCAACCGTTTTTTTTATTCTGCGCGCTAAGTGTTCGTTAAACAAACATTAATAATGGAAATTGAATGGTTAGCCAATTATTATTGTGAATTACTCACTGTCTACTAATAAAAAGCTCTCGTTGATATCGCTATTGGCTTTCATATTTTCAAGCTTTGCAATAACACCGCCGATCATTTGTCCAAACCGTGGGGCTTTTTTCAGCTTATTAAAAATAGGTTCAAAGCCTACCCGCCATGTTTCAACCCAGCCACTATCAATCGCCCCTTGCAGGTAGTTTAACGCGAGCCCTTCTTGATCCCTTAGTGCATTTATCGCCATCATGTTGTAATAAAAAGAAGAACTGTTGGCTTTTTTACTGACACTATTTTGCAAATACTTTTCAAAGCTTATTAATAACTCTTCAGCTTTATCAAATTGTTCTAATTGTTGGTAGGCATACGACAAGTGTATTGCCGTTTGTCCATCGGACAGACGGTAAAAAGAGTTTATGTTTTTATCATCAATAACCTGAGTTAATAAGTTGATAGCGTCTGAATATTTTTTTTGATAAAAAGCTATTTCTCCTTTTATGAAGTTAGATTTTCCTTTCATTTCTTTATCATCAAAAGTTATACTTTGAAGATGCTCAATGCCTTGTTCGATGTTACCTTGAACCGCCGCATACCTTGCCTTCATCATAAAGATTTCGTTATTTGATAAAATTAAGGGATTATTTTTTACATAGGTAAACCATTGATCAGTTGCAGTAAAATTAAACATGTCCATGTTAGCAGCAAATAAACCTTTCAACGCATCTTTGTTAACTGCATCAACTTGTAATGCTCTTTGGTACATATCAATTGATTCATCAAGCCGTCCTCTATTTTTTAATATACCGCCAGCTAAGTTATAGGCACCGGGATAATAGGGGTCATTAGCAATAATTTGGGAAAACAGTCCCATCGCTTTCCCTTCTGCACCAATTAAATAATAACACCAGGCTACGTTGTAGGCAGCTACGGGAGACTTAGGGTCTAACTCAAAAGCTTTTTCGAACAGTTCGTGTGCCCCACCAATATCGCCATCCATTTGTAATAAAGAGCCATACCACATGTAAGTCATTGCGTAATTAGGATTAAGTTTTATCGCCTGTTTAAAAGCAGCAACGGATTTTTCTTTGTCTGTGCGAGTATATAGCAGACCTTGTGAAGCGTAAGCTTCCCCAAGTTGGCTATCTATTTGTAATGCTCTATCTATTGCTACTTGTGCTGCACGATTACTCTTACTAACAGCAAGATTACCGTATAACGCTAGCAACATATTCGCATCAGCGATGCCAACAAATGCTCTGGCGTAATTTTTATCTTGCTCAATTGCTTTGTTAAAGTGTATTAGGGCCTTTTCTATTGATGGTGCTGTTCTGTGACTTAATTCTTGTTGCCCTTTACCATACTCAACCATGGCATCAACACTGTGAGTACCAGCAATGAATTGCCGTTTTGTTGATTGACCCAACAAGGTTATTTTCATTTTATCAACCACTGAGCGAGCAATTTCATCCTGGATTTTGAAAATATCTCGATATTCTCTATCGTAGGTTTCAGACCATAAATGCTCGCCAGTACTTACTTGAATAAGCTGAGCGGTAACTCGTATTTTATTAGAAACATCATTTTTTCTAATACTACCTTCAAGAATAGTTTCAACACCTAGCTCTTTACCTATTTCAACAATTGTTTTCTTAACATTTCCTTTATAAGCAAATGAAGATGTACGCGCTGCAACTTTTAAGTCTGGAATTTTAGCCAATAAGTTTAAGAGTTCTTCGACCATACCATCGGCAAAATACTCATCTTCAGGGTCTGAACTAAAAGGCACAAAAGGTAAAATGGCGATTGATTTTTTTGTTTCTCTTGCTAACTCACTTCGTTTTTCTATTGGTGTTGGTAAGCGAGCAGGTACAATATTTGGTTCTTTGTTTGATTCCAAAAAAAACTGGGTTAACAAGGTCGCGGTAAGCGCTACAACTAAAGAGCCAGCAACAGCAATAGTTGTTCTAACATTTACTGCAGGGTTACTATCTTCTTTAAAAGAATCTTTTTCATTTATTCGTACAATGCCTTTGGAGGTAAAGTTGAATAACCATGCAAATACTAAACTTATTGGAAAACCAATAATGAATATTTTGAGTAACAAGGTCATAACACTATCAGGCAAACCTAATGCAGGCACCGCTAAATCAGCAATTTGTATTAAAGGCCATGCAGAAACAGCATAAATGGTAGCTACTTTAAATATTTGCCTTTGTTTAAATTGGGCTAAAAGACTTTCCAATGAATCATTCCAAAAAGAGTTAAAAATTGTTTAAAGCAACAACCAAATAAGAGGTTACTACCTCTTAGTTAAGTATCAAGCATTATTCAGCGTTAGTAAAATTAAAATATTTACTGAGTATGTCATAAGTGCAGTTGAGTATGTCATAAGCGCAGCAATGCTAACGAATATAACGATCAACTCTCTATATACTTTATAGTCAATTTGTTAGACTAATGAAAATTTTTCAAGTACAAACTTATGACTACAGCTTCTATTAATAATTTTCCTCGCGCGGGTTTTATCCGCCGTTTTGGCTCTTGGGTTTATGATGTATTAATCGCCTTTGCCGTTTATATGGTTGCCGGGGCTTTTTCTTTTCTACTATTCAATTTATCAATCAAGTTTGGCTTGATCTCCATGGCAGGTTTCGAACATGCAATTGATTTTAAAAGATCATCCTTACTTTACACTTTGTTAGTTGATGGCTTTGGCGTTTTTTGGGTGGCATTTTTCTTTGTTTGGTTTTGGTCTCGAAGTGGGCAAACCTTAGGCATGAAAGCTTGGCGCTTACGTTTACAAAACCAAGACGGTACCCGCATATCAAAATCTACTGCAATTGCACGTTTGCTGCCCACCTTGTTAGGTTTAGGTAATTTCACCGTATTATTTGATCAAAAAAACAAGCTCAGTTTACAAGACAGGGTAACCCATACCGAAGTGGTGGTTTTATCTTTAGAAGAAAATAGAGGCAGATTGTAACAAGCAACTTATCCTAGGACGACACAGAATTAGAGAGTGAAACCATTGGTTGTTAAGACTTTCTCATTAAATAAAGTGAAATGCTGACAAAAATCACACTCGGCATTAACGCGCCTAACAAGGGTGGAAATTGATAAACTAAGCTTAAAGAGCCCAGTACTTGATTGCTAATGTAAAATAATATACCGGTAAAAACGCCCATCATAATACGCGCACCCATCGATACTGAGCGCAAAGGTCCAAAGATAAAAGATAGCGCGACCAATAGCATGACCCCAACGGTTAGGGGCTGAATTATTTTTCGCCATAAAGCTAATGTATATCGACTTTCATCTTGATTATTAGCACTTAAATAATCAAGGTAATTGAGTAAACCTCTTATAGATAAAGACTCAGGTTTTACTGCAACCACGCCGAGCTTTTCAGGCGTTAAGCTAGAGACTATTTGTTTGTCACTCAGTTTTTCAGTGATTATTTTGTCTTTTGTTATCACAGTTTCGGTAACATTTTTTAAATGCCAAGTTTCATCTAGATATAACGCGACTTCCGCAGATAACCAGCTATCAAGTTTTAATTGTTTATTAAAACGATAAATTTGCACGTTTTTTAATCTCCCTTGATCTTCTACCTCACCAATATGAAGAAAATTGTCGCCATCTTTAGCCCAAATGCCATTTTTTGCTGATATTAAACTCCCCCCAGAAATAGCTTGAGCTCTAACTTGTCTTGCTGCTACTTCTCCTTGTGGTGCAAGCCATTCACCTACCGCCATACTAATAACAATAAGAATACCTGCGGTTTTCATCACCGATTTAATAATGTCTAACTTTGACAAGCCAGCCGCCTGCATAACAACCAACTCACTATTGCTTGCCAACATACCAATACCAATTAAACCGCCAATTAAAGTTGCCATGGGAAAATAAACTTCAATATCTCTGGGAACCATATAAAGAACAAAAAGTGCGGCATGAGATACATCATAATCCCCGCGCCCTACTGCTCTCATTTGTTCAACAAACTTGATAATGCCGCCAATACTGACAAAAACAACTAAAGTGATAAAAGTGGTGGTTGCTAAAATTCGGCCAATGTAACCATCCAGAATACGCATTAATTTACTCTCTTCTTGTGGTCAATTTTCTTTCGGTTTCTTTTTGGTATTTTTGCTTTAAGCTTTAAACCACTACTGCGGCCTTTCAATAATAAACTCGCCCCCATAAAGAGGGCTGCAATATGAATCGGCCACAAACCTGTAATACTTGGTATTGCACCTGACTCAAGTGCTGAACGCATTGAAATTAACAATAAAAAATAGCCTAAAAACAACAATAAAGCTGGTAACATTTTAGCAAATTTACCTTGCCTAGGGTTAACCACACTAAGTGGTACAGCCACTAAGGTTAAAATAAGACAAGCGATGGGGAAAGCAATTCGCCACTGAATCTCCGCTTTATGTTCAGGCAAGTCTTCATTAAATAATTGTTCCGTAGGAATAGCACTGAGTTTACGCCGGCGATGTTCAACTTTTTGATCTTCAATTTGAATGTAATACCTTGAAAATTCTACCGTTTGAAATTCACCAGTAAGAGGGTCACTTTGGTAACGCATACCATCTTCTAATATTAATCGTTGCGAGCCAGTATCTTCTTCAATTACCCAGCCTTTTTTTGCATAGACAAGACTCGAATTTATGACACTTTCATGACTGTTATTTTCATCAGGCAGTTGCGCAACAAATACCTTTTCTAAGGTGTTATCTTCACGGTTTTTATCATGAATAAACACCACCGCATCTTCGTTACCTGTGGTTTGAAACCGCCCAGCCACTAAAGCGCTCAACCCTGAATCAGAGGCGATTTCTTCTTTTACTTGTACTTCGTACTCGGCTGCCAATGGCGCTAAATACAAAGTAAAAACACCGGTAATGATTGCCGTTATTAAGCTAAGAATTAAGGTTATACGTACTACATACCACTCACTAACACCACATGCACGCAATACGGTCATTTCATTGTCGGCATATACACGGCCATAGGCTAATAAAATGCCTAAAAACAAACTTAACGGCAGTAACATGCCAGCTAAATCAGGTATTTTTAGAGCAATAAAGGTCATTACCAATTGCCCAGGAATTCCGCCTTCTGAGGCATCATCAAGTACTCGAACAAATTTTTGACTAATAAAAATAGTCATTAACACAATAAAGACAGCAGCTTGTGTTTTAGCCACTTCTTTTAATAAATATCGGAAAATAATCAATTGAGCCTCGAAGACAAAGTATATTGATTTGGAAGAAAGTTAATTCTTTATATTTTGACCCAGATCAACCCTATTTTCAATGTGATAGCGAAACAAGTTTGAAAAGTATTCTATTTAACGCTTTAAAGACGCGTTTATTTTGTTAATAAAAGTTAATTAAACGGTAAAAACCAGCGAATTAAACCATGAAAACTTAGTTTTTCCCTGACATTTTGTCAATTTTTAAGTAAACTGGTCATTTTTATAACTAATTTATTTGTTAAATACTCAGCAAGTTCAGTGTATCTAGCTATAATTATAGCCTTTAGCTTTTTCAAGCAACTGAACAAGTTGGTGATAAAATACACTTTATTACCAACTTATACGGCTGTTTTAACATATTTGATGTACATAATAGTGCAAAAGGAGACTCCATGGAGTTCAGTGTCAAAAGCGGTAGTCCAGAAAAACAACGTAGCGCCTGTATTGTTGTTGGTGTATTTGAACCTCGCCGTCTTTCAGCCGTTGCCGAACAACTTGATGAAATTAGTGAAGGGTATATCAGCAATTTATTACGTCGCGGCGATTTAGAAGGTAAATCAGGCCAAATGTTGCTGCTACATCAAGTACCTAATATTTTAAGTGAACGTGTTTTGCTTGTTGGTTGTGGTAAGGAACGTGAACTAGATGAACGTCAATATCGCCAAATTATTAGCAAAACCATTAATACTCTCAATGAAACAGGCTCGATGGAAGCAGTTTGTTTCTTATCTGAGTTACATGTTAAAGGTCGTGATACCTACTGGAAAGTACGCCAAGCAATTGAAGCTACGCAAGATTGTTTGTATAGTTTTAACAGTTTAAAAACACGTATTGAAGAGCCACGCCGCCCGTTACGTAAAATTATTTTTAACGTACCCACTCGACGTGAGCTTCCTATTGGTGAACGCGCAATAGCCCATGGTTTAGGTGTTTCAGAAGGTATTACTACCTGTAAAAATGTTGGCAATATGCCGCCAAATATTTGTAATCCGGCCTATTTAGCAGAGCAAGCTCGTATCCTTGAAAACGATTATGACAGTGTTAGCACACATATCGTTGACGAAAGCGAAATGGAAGAGTTAGGTATGGGCTCATACCTTGCTGTCGGACGTGGCTCAGCAAACGAGTCAATGATGAGTGTTATTAAGTACAACGGTGCTGATAATGACTCTGCTCCAATTGTATTAGTAGGTAAAGGGGTTACATTTGACTCTGGTGGTATTTCATTAAAACCTGGCGAAGCCATGGATGAAATGAAGTATGACATGGGTGGAGCCGCTGCTGTTTTAGGAACAATGCACTCAATTGCTGAACTTAAGCTACCAATTAACGTTATCGGCATACTAGCGGGTTGTGAAAACATGCCTGGTAGTAACGCTTATCGCCCAGGTGACATACTAACAACTATGTCAGGTCAAACTGTTGAAGTATTAAATACAGATGCTGAGGGCCGCTTGGTATTATGTGATGCTCTAACTTATGTTGAGCGCTTTAATCCAGAATTGGTTATTGATGTGGCGACCTTAACGGGTGCTTGTGTTGTTGCCTTAGGTAAACATGCTTCGGGGTTATTAAGTACTCACAATCCGTTAGCACACGAATTGCTAAATGCTTCAGATCAAAGTGGCGACCGAGCATGGCGGCTACCACTTTGGGATGAATATCAAGAACAACTTGAGAGCCCATTTGCTGATTTTACCAATTTAGGTGGTAAAGGTGCTGGTACCATAACTGCCGCTTGTTTTTTAGCTCGGTTTACCAAAAAATATCATTGGGCACATTTAGATATTGCCGGAACAGCATGGCGTAGTGGTGGCAAAGACAAAGGCTCTACCGGACGTCCAGTTAGCATGTTAACGCAGTTTTTAATAAACCGCTCTGGCCAAGAACAAGGCGAGTAACAATAAATGCAAGTAAGAAATACTCAAGTAATGTTCTACCAACTTGAAGAACAATTAAATGAAGAAGCTAGTGATGAAAATTCGCTACTTCATCATGCTTGCTTACAAGCCGCTTATTTTTATCGTCAAAAGAAAAAAGTGTTTATTTATACCGAAGATCAAGAGAAAGCACACGACATTGACGAAATGTTATGGGCTTTTGATGCTGATAGTTTTGTGCCCCATAACCTGCAAGGTGAAGGGCCAAGCTATGGTTCAGCAGTAGAAATCAGTTGGCAAAATCCAACAGGACGTCGTCCAGTTTTAATTAATTTGACCCAAACGATGCCTGATTTTTCAGGTCAGTTTTCACAAATTATTGATTTTGTCCCCTGCGAAGAAACACTAAAGCAGCTAGCGAGAGAGCGCTTTAAAGCTTATCGCCAGCAAGGTTTTACCGTCGGAAATCAAGTTGCAGTTACTGCATCAAAGATTAACGAACAAACCACTTAGCCCTATTTAAACTTATTTAAACTTATCTTACATAGAAAAGTTACGGAAATTCTGATGGAAAAAACGTTCAACCCCTCTGACATCGAGCAAACCCTATATCAATCTTGGGAAGACAAAGGTTATTTTAGCCCTACTGGCGAAGGTGACAGTTATTGTATTGCCATACCACCACCAAATGTTACTGGTAGTCTGCACATGGGTCATGCTTTTCAGCAAACCATTATGGATACGCTAATTCGCTATCAACGGATGCAGGGAAAAAACACCCTATGGCAAACAGGCTGTGATCATGCTGGTATTGCTACCCAAATGGTCGTTGAACGTAAAATTGCCGCAGAAGAAGATAAAACTCGCCATGATTATGGCCGTGAAGCTTTCATCGATAAAGTATGGCAATGGAAAGAAGAGTCTGGCGGCACTATTAGTAAACAAATGCGTCGTTTAGGTAATTCTATTGACTGGTCACGCGAACGATTTACCATGGACGATGGCATGTCTGAAGCGGTACAAGAAGTTTTTGTTCGCTTATTCGAAGATGATTTAATTTATCGTGGTAAACGCCTTGTTAATTGGGATCCTAAATTCCATACCGCTATTTCAGACTTGGAAGTAGAAAATAAAGACAAAAAAGGTCATATGTGGCACTTGCGTTACCCATTAGCTGATGGGGCAACTACCGCTGAAGGGCTTGACTCTATTGTTGTTGCCACTACTCGCCCAGAAACTATGTTAGGCGATACCGGTATTGCGGTAAACCCAAATGATGAGCGTTACAAACATCTAATTGGCAAACATGTTCTTCTGCCATTAGTTAATCGTTTAATTCCAATCGTTGGTGATGATCATGCCGATATGGAAAAAGGCACGGGTTGTGTAAAAATAACGCCTGCCCATGACTTTAACGATAACGAAGTAGGTAAGCGTCATAACTTACCACTGATTAATATTTTTGATAAAGACGCTGCTATTTTACCTGCCTCTGAAGTTTATGATAACAAAGGTGAAACCTCTACTGCTTACAGTACTGACTTACCCAGTGAGTTTGCTGGACTTGACCGTTTTGTTGCTCGTAAAGCAATTGTTGCCAAGTTTGAAGAATTAGGTTTATTGGTTGAAGTTAAAGATCATGATTTAGTTGCACCCTACGGTGATCGTTCTGGCGTTATCATCGAGCCACTGTTAACAGATCAATGGTATGTTCGTGTTGAAAAACTAGCAGGACCTGCCGTTGACGCGGTAAAAGATGGTCAAATTGAATTTGTTCCTAAACAATACGAGAACCTATATTTTTCTTGGATGAAAGATGTTCAAGACTGGTGTATTTCACGCCAACTTTGGTGGGGGCATAGAATCCCAGCATGGTATGACGAAAATGAAAAAGTATATGTTGGCCGCACTGAAGAAGAAGTACGGGCAAATAACGACATTGCCGCTGACATGAAATTAAGACAAGACGATGATGTGCTTGATACTTGGTTCTCCTCCGCGCTCTGGACTTTCTCAACCTTAGGTTGGCCTGAAAAGACCGAAGATCTTAAAACTTTCCATCCAACAGATGTATTAGTTACCGGTTTTGACATTATTTTCTTCTGGGTTGCTCGTATGATCATGATGACCATGCATTTCAACAAAGATGAAAATGGTAAAGCACAAATACCATTTAAAAAGATTTACATGACTGGACTTATTCGCGATGAAAATGGCGATAAGATGAGTAAGTCAAAGGGTAACGTTATTGATCCGCTAGATATGATCGACGGCATTACTTTAGATGAGTTATTAAAAAAGCGTACCGGTAATATGATGCAGCCAAAATTGGCCGCCAAAATTACTAAGCTAACTAAAAAAGAATTTCCTAACGGTATTGAGTCACACGGTACTGATGCGCTTCGCTTCACGCTAACGTCAGTAGCCACCACTGGCCGTGATATCAGTTGGGACATGAAACGTCTTGAGGGTTACCGTAACTTTACCAATAAAATATGGAATGCTAGTCGCTATGTATTGATGAATACTGAAGAGCATGATTGCGGAACCAATGGCGGCGATATGGAGTTTTCTCTCGCTGACCGCTGGATATTAGGTCAATTTCAACAAACCGTTAAAACCGTTCATGAGGCCTTTGATACATTCCGTTTCGATTTAGCTTCACAGGCGTTATATGAGTTTACTTGGAATCAATTCTGCGATTGGTATTTAGAGTTAACTAAACCAGTATTTTTCAAAGGCAGTGAAGCACAGCAACGTGCAACACGACATACCTTAGTGAATGTTTTAGAAGGTTTATTACGCTTGATGCATCCAATAATGCCTTATATTACTGAAACTATTTGGCAACGTGTTGTACCGCTTACTAATTTCATCAAAGAGAATGGCAGCAAACATGGTGATAGCATCATGGTACAAAACTTTCCCCAGTTTGATGAAAGCCAATATGACCCGCTAGCGATTGATGATTTAGAATGGGTAAAACAATTTATTGTTGCCATTCGTAATATCCGTGGCGAAATGGATATCTCGCCAGCCAAAGCGCTGCCGGTTTTACTTAAAAATGTGAATGTAGACGATCAACGCCGTATCGATGAAAATCAACAGTTTTTAAGCGCACTAGCTAAGTTGGAGACCATTACAATTTTAGCCAATGACGATGAAGCACCATTATCGGCGTCTGCTATTATTGGTGGTTTAACCGTGCTTATTCCTATGGCAGGTTTGATCGATAAAGATGCTGAAATTGCACGTTTAAATAAAGCTATTGATAAACTCAATCAAGATGCTCAACGTACTCGTGGTAAGTTGAGTAACGAAAAATTTGTTTGTAAGGCGCCTGAGGCTGTTATCAATAAAGAAAAGGCTAAACTTGAAGAGGCAGAGTCTGCGTTGGAAAAATTAATAGCTCAAAAATCGGCTATTGAAGCAATGTAATATTGTTCAAACTTAGCTGAAAGCTAATAAAAATATAAGCCAACGTAATTGTTGGCTTTTTATTTTAAAGTGAATAAAAAAAGTACTAATCTAAATTGAACTTTTTGAAGAATCTTAAAAACAACTGTGCTAGACTACGCTTGCGTTGAGTTTTTATGTTTCGGAAAAGTTTTTATATCGGGGTTTACAATGGACTTATCCCTGTAAATACCGTTATTGTTATTTGGTTCCTTCCTTTATTTTGTTTTTTGAAGATAAATTAAAGGGCATTTACTCCGTGAAAATGGTCAATTTTGACCGATATTTATTAATTTATGACTACGGGAAAATGTTAGTATGTCTGATACAGTAACTGGTAAAGTAAAATTCTTTAACGAAGCTAAAGGTTTCGGTTTCATCGAGCAAGAAAATGGTCCTGACGTGTTTGTTCACTTCAGCGCAATCACTGGTGACGGTTTCCGTACACTAACTGACGGTCAAGCAGTAACTTTTACCGTTAAACAAGGTCAAAAAGGCCCTGAAGCTGAAAACGTTGCTGCTGCTTAATAGCAAGTAAGTTTACAGCTCGATAAAAACGAAGAAACAGTTTACTGTTCTTCGTTTTTTTATGCCTTTTTTTTAGCTCATCATATCCCAATCAGTGATCTTAACTGATAACATTCAAGTCAATTCGCTATCCTTTAGTAACTCTATATCTGCCCTTTCTCGCTAAATCTATCACCCAGATAAAACCGGTTAAAGATAAAACTAACATTAGCAATGAGAAGAATATTATCTGCCAATTATTAAAGTTTCCAACACTGCCATAATCCATAAAGTGCAGCATAAAGAAAAAGTCAGCAAAACGTTTATCATCATTCACATGGCCGATAATTTTCCCTGAGCCGGCATCTAGATAAATACTGGTATAGGCTTCATCATTAATATTTATCTGCCAAAGGACATTTTGTTCTTTAGGAATATCGGCAATCGGCGGGCTCAGTTTTTTCACTGAAGCAATATCTATCCCTCCCGATCCTCCTTTGTAGCTTGTTTTAGCAATATCTATTGCCATAGACTCATCAATTACCATTAATTCACCGCTGTACGCATTCATTAATGAGTAACTATTAGGTAAATGACGATACAACGCTTGCTGATGATTGAATAAATAATATGGCTGGTCTAACAAACTAATTAACTTTAATGACTGACTTTGTTTATCCAACAATCCTAACTTAGGCTCAACAAGCATTTGATGATCAATGACTAAAAGACTATTTACTCGTTGACGATATTGATTACCGCTAGCTTTATCATGATCCATTAAATTAAAAAACAAACCACTACTAAGCCAGATAACCAGTTGAACAGCGACAACTAAAGAAAGCCATTTATGAAGAAAGCGAATACTTTTCATCATGCCCCCTGCTCGATATTATTGTCATGTTTATGGTTAGCGGCTGTTCTCTTTTTACTTTTAGAAAAACTGCCTTTTAAAACGCGGTAATAAGTAAGTACCATGCCAGAGAATACGGCTAACAAAGCAAAGAGTGCAAACCATAACAGTAAGCTATTATCTGGTTCTCCCTCTTCATAGTCCATAACATGCAAAGTAAACATCAAATCAAATATTCGCCAAAATTGATGTCTTCTTGTGACAACTTTACCACTGCTGGATGAGATATATAATGTTGAGAAAGCAAAGTCATCAAAATCAATTCGCCAAACAGGTAAATGGCGAGAGCTTAACTCAGCAGGTGCTGTATCTTTTAATAAAGTCGCTTCAGCTATTTTTGCCTTGCCTTGATAATAATATTCAGCAAGTTTAATCGCCATGTTTTCATTCAGCGCAGGAAACTGAACGCCTGTATTTGCATCAAGCATGATTTGAGTTTTCCCATGCTTTGTCTGTTGAGTAAATCGATAAACGCCCACATCCATAAAGGTGCTTAATTCAACATTCTCAGCCAGTGGATAATCGATAAATAAGTCTTTAAATCCATAATGGATTTGTTTGTTATCAATCGCACTTTGCTCTTCATTGATCAAACTATCCCCATGGATATAGTCAATATCAAAAACGACCATATATACACCTGATATTGACCAAATCAAAAATTGAAGACTCAGAAATAACATTATCCATTTGTGTACTTTACGGCTACTTCTATTAATATTCACGTTACTTAGCCCTTGCCTGATAACTTGCGGAGCGCCATAAGTAATAAAGTGCGGGTAAAACTAATAAGGTTAATATCACTGCACTGCCCATTCCGCCGACCATAGGAGCAGCAATTCGACTCATCACTTCTGAGCCAGTACCTGTGCCATACAAAATAGGTAACAAACCAATAATAATTGTCGCTGCCGTCATCATTACTGGACGCACTCGCATGCCCGCACCTTGTAAAACGGCTTGTAAAACATCATCTTTGGTGGTGACAATGCCTTTTTCCTGATGGTGCTTTAATAGCTCATTATAGGATTGGTTAAGATAAACCAACATAATAACGCCAATTTCAACAGCAACACCCGCTAGGGCGATAAAGCCGACACCAACCGCCACAGAAAAATTAAAGCCTTCAAGGTACATTAACCAAATACTGCCAACCATCGCCAGCGGTACAGTGCCCATGATCATCATCACTTCGATAACGTTCCTGAAATTGATATAAAGCAAAATAATAATGATTGCTAAGGTAAGTGGCACTACGTAAGTCAACTTTTCTTTGGCGCGTTCCATATATTCATACTGTCCAGCCCAAGTAATTGAATAACCAGCAGGTAAGTCTAATTGTTCACGCACAATCACTTGCGCATCTTCAACATAACTACCAACATCAACCCCTTCAATATCAATAAACGCCCAGCCAATTAACCGAGCATTTTCACTTTTAATACCTGGCGGTCCATCTTCGATTATAATATTGGCAACATCACCTAACGAAATTCGTTGACCATTAGGTGTTACTATCGGTAATAACGATAACTGCTCTGGCGAATCACGATAATCTTGTGGATACCTAAGATTCACCGGATAGCGCTCTAGCCCCTCTACTGTTTGAGTAACATTCATACCACCAATGGCTGTCGCTACCACTTGTTGAATTTCATTGATATTTAAGCCGTAACGCGCTGCTTTTTCACGCTGAATATCGACTTTAATATAGCGACCACCGGCAACACGCTCCGAATACACTGACGCTGTGCCTTCAACATCTTTTAAGATAAGTTCTAATTGCTGACCAATTTGTTGGATAACTTCTAATTTTGGCCCCGATATTTTAATGCCTACAGGAGTTTTAATACCCGTAGCTAACATGTCTATTCGGGTTTTAATCGGCATTACCCAAGCATTGGTTATTCCGGGTAGTTTAACTAAGCTATCAAGCTCTTTTTTCAAACTCTCCATGGTGACACCTTCTCGCCACTGGTCACGAGGTTTAAATTGAATAAATGTTTCAATCATAGTAATTGGCGCTGGATCGGTCGCTGTTTCAGCGCGGCCAATTTTACCAAAAACAGTTTTCACTTCAGGCACGGTATAAATTAATTTATCCGTTTGTTGTAATAACTGCCTTGCTTTGCCAATAGATATACCGGGATATGTGGTCGGCATATACATCAAATCACCCTCATCAAGCGGTGGAATAAACTCGCTGCCAATCTTATCTAACGGCCAGATACCGACCGCAAGAAACATTAACGCCGCAACTATCGTGCTTTTGGGGAAATTTAATACCACTTTAAGTGCTGGCATATAAACCATGGTTAGCAGGCGGTTTATTGGATTTTTTTGTTCAGGTAATACTTTTCCGCGAATAAAATAGCCCATTAATACCGGAACTAAAGTTATCGCTAGTATTGCTGAGGCTGCCATGGCATACGTTTTAGTAAAAGCTAATGGCGAAAACATACGCCCTTCTTGCGCTTCAAGAGTAAATACCGGTACAAAACTAACGGTGATGATTAATAAGCTAAAAAACAATGCCGGCCCGACTTCCGTCGCCGAATCGATGACAATTTTCCATCGATTTTTATCGGTAAGTGTTTTGCCTTGAGCAGTCAGGCGCTCCATGTGTTTATGCATATTTTCAATCATGACGATGGCGCCATCAGTCATAGCTCCAATAGCGATGGCAATACCGCCTAAAGACATAATATTGGCGTTAAGTCCTTGCCAATGCATTATGGTAAAAGCAACTAAAATACCGACAGGTAAAGTAAAAACAGCGACTAAAGATGAGCGAACATGAAATAAGAAGACTACACAAACTAGCGCAACAACTATAAATTCCTCCATCAATTTAGTTGACAGATTATCAACCGCACGCTCAATCAAGGCTGAACGGTCATAAACCGTAACTATTTCAACGCCATCAGGCAAACCTTGTTTTAACTGCTCTAACTTGGCTTTAACGCCATCAATCACTTGTTGAGCATTTTCACCAAAGCGCATAACAATAATGCCGCCAACTGTTTCACCTTCACCATTAAGTTCGGCAATACCACGACGCATTTGAGGGCCAGTGCCAATATCAGCGACATCTTTTAATAACAGCGGTGTGCCATTTTCATTGACACCAAGAGGAATATTTTCTAAATCACTAACGCTTTTGATGTAACCCGTCGCCCTGACCATATATTCAGCTTCAGCCATTTCAACTACAGAAGCGCCAATTTCTTGGTTACCTTGTTTTATCGCATTTTGTATTAATGACAGGGGAATACCAAAAGCCCGTAATTTATCGGGATGAACCCTAACTTGATATTGTTTAACCATACCGCCAAGGGCGGCAACTTCAGAAACACCTTTAACGGTCTGCAATTCGTATTTTAAAAACCAGTCTTGTAAACTGCGTAACTGGCTTATATCGTGCTGGCCAGTTCTATCGACCAAGGCATATAAATACACCCAACCAACCCCCGTGGCATCGGGACCTAATTGTGGTTTAGCATTTTCAGGTAAGCGAGGCGCTACTTGACTGAGATATTCTAATACCCGTGAACGTGCCCAATAAAGGTCAGTATCATCACTGAAAATCACATAAACATAAGAGTCACCAAAAAATGAGAAACCACGCACAGTTTCAGCTCCAGGCACTGATAACATAGCCGTAGTTAACGGGTAAGTTACCTGATCCTCAACTACTTGTGGGGCTTGCCCTGGATAACTCGTTTTGATGATCACTTGCACGTCAGATAAATCTGGCAAGGCGTCAATAGGGGTGTTTTTTATCGAATACAGACCTGCACCTACTACGATAAAGGTAGCAAGCAAAACAAAAAAGCGATTGTAAACCGACCAGCGGATTATAGCAGCTATCATAACTCTATCTCCTAGTGGCTATTGTTGCGGTTATTGTCTTGGCTTTTATTAACTGATGGTTCAGTTAATGATGTCGTAAGTTTAATTTTGGTAATAATGAAGTTTCCATCACGTATTTCAAAAGTAAAGTCAACTTCATTACCTTGGGTCAATCCGGCTAATTCATCAGCGCTAAGGTTTTCATCAAAAAGGAAATCTAACGTTGCTGCTGGTCTTTGCCATTTTTCTATCGGTCCTCGACTTATATTAACCATGCCATGATTAAGCATGATTGAATTTATCGTACCGCTAACCGCTGCTGAGCTCACTTCTATCTCGTTAGCCATTTTACTCATATCAGCCATTTCCATACCTGCTGACATTTCAGCGGTGTCATCAAACGACATACGTTTAAAGTCAGATGATTTACTCGACTCAGAGTCTAATAAAAACTGTGCTGAGCTCACTACTTCTTCACCTTGAGATAAACCAGATAAAATTTGCACATACTCATTATCAAAATTGCCAACTGTGACGGCAATGGACTTGAAGTAACCACCACCTAGCGCCAGTACAACACGGTCTTGTGTACCTGTACGTATTAAGGCTTCTTTAGGGATGAGTAAACTATTTTCTTCGCTATCAGCATGAATTACCACCTGAGCAAACATATTAGGCTTGAACTCCCCTAATTCATTTTTAAATTTCAACCTAACTTTTACCGTCCGAGTTTTAGCGTCTAAAGTGGGATAAACATAATCAACCTGACCCTGCCAAGTTTTACCTGGTAGGTAATCTAGCGTCATGGTGACAGCGGTGCCATTTTTTACTAATGCCGCTTGGCGCTCAAATACTTCCGCCTCAACCCAAACTTCAGATAAATCGCCAATGGATAACAACATAGTGCCGGGTTTAACAAAAAAACCTTCTCGGATGTAAAGATTTTCAAGCACTCCATTTTGTGGGGCATAAAAAGTAATGTTTTGTTTTACCTTGCGCGTTTTTTTCAATGCATTAATGGCTGCTTTCGGCAATTGTAAGGCCACTAATCTATTTGTTGCCGCTTGTATCAATCTCTGATTGTTACGATCTAGTGCAAGCAATAACTCTTCTTGTGCATTGACCAATTCAGGTGAATAAATATCATATATCGCTTGACCCTTTTTAACCGGATCACCAACGGCTTTAACATAAAGTTTCTCAATCCAACCTTCTACCCTTGGGTGAAGATGAACAAGTTTATCTTCGTCATATGCGACATATCCCACGGTATTTATTTGAGCATGCAAAGCTTGCAATTTTACTGTTGCCGTTCTTACCCCTAAATTGTTAATAACATCAGGGGAGATACGAATAGTACCTGGGCCTTCATCAATGCCACTGCTGTTATTGTCTGGATATACCGCAACCAAATCCATACCCATGGGAGATTTACCTGGTTTATCACGGCGGTAATTAGCATCCATTGGAGCAACCCAGTAGATAGGTTTTGGCTCTGCACTTTCTTTTACTGCTACCTTGTCATTTTTGTTAGCATTAGGCGAAAACTGTGTATAAAGAGCTAAAGTAACTACAGAGCCTATCGCCGCAGCAAAAATTAAAGACGTTATTGATTGTTTCATTTTACCGCTCCAGCATGGGTATTTGATTGGTTGAATGTGGTTGCCAAGCTACCAACAAATAAATAGTTTAATTCGAGAATAATCTTTTGTTGTTCTACTTCAATCGTCAGTTGATCAATCTCAGCGTTCAGTACAGCAATTCTTGCCCTAACTACTTCGGAGAAGTCGCCATCATCATTGGTATAAGCGGTTAATGAAGCTTCTGCTTGATCATGTGTTAGTGGTAAAAGTTTACTTCGATATAAGCTTTCCCTGTCATTTAATCGTAACAGCCGGCCTTTACTACTTGAATATGCACCAAGTAATTGCCTAAGCAATAATATCTTGTCGGTTTTAACGGCCTCTGTTTGTGAAATAGCAGATTTTACTTCTTGATCTTGCTTGTTTTCGGTAAAAATTGGTAAATCAAAGGTTACGCCTATAGACATAAAATCAGCTCTTGAATTACCCATAGGATCATCATCACGGTAACCATAGCTTGCATTAACGCCCCATTCTGGTTGATATTTCTGTTCAGCTAAATTGACCCCTTTTTGAGTTGCTTGGATTTTTTTATCCATTGCCATTACTGCTGGGTGCTGAGCAAAATATCTCACAAGTTGCTCTGGTTTTTGCCACTGTTTGGCATAAACTAAATTGGCATGTGATAAATCAATCGCCACTAATTTTTCACCTAAATTAATATTATGTAAAGCTAATATTTCATTATGATTTTCTGCTTTGTTCTGCTCTATCAGATAATTATTGAGCCATTGAAATAACTGACCTTCAAAACGATTTTTTTGTTGAGCAAGTTGATCGAGTTGATCATCCAAACGGGTTAATTCGAGTTGCGCTCGAATGATATCTTGTTGACGAGTTTTCCCCAAAGTCGACGAATAACTGGCTTGTGCAACATCAACAAGCTGCTCAAACAAAGAGCGATTTCTCTCAATGAGGGCAATACTCTGCTGAACACGGTAGGCATCGAGCCATAAACTGCCAACGGTAACCGCAACTTTTGCTTGTCGGTCTTGGCGCTGAAATGGGTATGCTTGAGATTGTAATTTTAGTTGATGATCTTTTATTTCCAAAGTATTACCACGAGGAAACATTTGAGTAATGCCTACTTTAAATTGGGTCATCGCTTCTTGTGAGAAATCAAAACCATTGGTTGGTAAATTAGCAATACTTAGTGACATTTTAGGATCAGGTAAAGTATTAGCTGCGCGGCTTAAAGCTATCAAAGAGTTTTGTTTATGCTGATTACCCGTTAACCATGGATCATTTTGTTGTGCCTGCTTAATCGCTCGCTCGAAAGTTAATACCTCATTGGCAGAGGCTGAAGAGCTAGTGATGGTCAGCGATAATAATGCCAAAACTATGATTGAAGAAATATAAACCAGACCTAGTTTAGGAAAATTTCGTTGTTGAATCGAAAATGAAATAAACATTTTTCCCCCTACGGGAATTAAAAAGAATGTATTGGTGTTCTGCTATTACAACTTAATACCACGAATCTTATTGCATTGTGGTTATTCTTATTAAACTTTATCACAAGTTTTAAAAAGAGTTCTAAGGAAAGCTAAGGTGAATTTTTGGACAGATTTGTCCTATGTTTACTAAAGTATAGGAGGACGATAAAGTGAGGTTAATATCTTATTTAACAATAAGTTAGTATATTGTTCAATTTTTTGAGAGGAAATATTTAAATGTTCAACAAAAAACAAACTAGTTAGTGTTGCTGAAACAGATAAACCAATTGGACAATTGCAGTCTTGCTGACAACAATCGAGCACAGCTGTATTTTCACTAGCCATGGCAGTAGATTCCATAGTGTGGTTCATCATCATTTGCTGTGACATATCCATAGCTTTCATATCGTGACAAGGCACAGCCGTTGACGCTACTGTTTGACCAACAAAGGCCAACAATACCAATACAACCACTATTAATTTCTGTCTTATCAAGTTAATACTCACAGATATTTAGCCCACAGGTAACAAATGAATCACTTTAACTAGACCATGGTAAAAGAAAATAAATTTCAAATCTATCTTTAAAGTAATAAATAAAATAATAAATTACAAATTACATCAATCAAGACTTTGTTCTTTTGTCATTTTTTTACTATAAATTGAGTAACAAACATTTTTGGGAACCACTCATGTCCTTATCATTATTCAACGATGTAGACCCTCCAGAATTACCGCCTTGGAAAGTGCTCATTGTAGATGATGAAGAAGATATTCATGTGATCACTAAAATGGCACTAAAACGTTTTGAGTTAGATGATAAAAAACTTACCTTTTTACACGCATACTCCGCCCAAGAAGGTAAGGATGTTTTGCAGCAAGAGTCTGATATTGCACTTGTTTTTCTTGATGTGGTTATGGAAACCGATGATGCAGGATTAGAACTTGCTCGTTGGATGCGACAAGTGCTAAAAAATAAATTCTCTCGTATTGTACTTAGAACAGGGCAACCTGGACAAGCACCAGAGGAGCGAGTTATCGTTGAATATGATATAAATGATTATAAAGAAAAAACAGAGTTAAACCGCACTAAGTTATTCACTACCGTTTTTGCTGCTTTGCGTGCTTATCGCGATATTATAAAAGTTGAGGAAGCACGAAAATATCAAGAAATATACAGGAACGGGTTAGAACGCGTAATTGAAGCCACCAGTAATGTTTTAGAAAAACGTACTTTAAAACAATTCTTTACCGGCCTATTACAACAGGTAATGTCATTATTGCAAATTGATCAAACCACGATGTTAATAAAAGTTAAAGCGCTTGGCGCTGTATATTCTGAAAATGATTATGAAGTTATCGCGCAAATAAACAATGAAGATGCAACGCATGGAATTGATGATGAACTAATACAGCTTTTTAATAAAGCCAGAGCTGAAAAAAGATCTATTTTTGAAAACGGTACTTTAATTGGTTACTTTCCCAGTCAAACAGATAGTGTCAGTTTGCTTTATCTTAAAGGCATTGACACCATCAATGCCATGGATACTAAACTACTAGAAGTATTTACCGGTAATGTCAGCTTAGCTTTTGATAACCTCCTACTTAATAAAGAAATTATTGATACTCAAGAAGAACTGATATTTCGATTAGGTGATGTGGTGGAGTCACGTTCCAATGAAGCCGGTAATCATGTACGCCGTATGGCTGAGGTCTGTTATATATTAGCAATTGCGATAGATATGGATATAGACGAAGCAACACTGCTAAGACAAGCCTCCCCTATGCATGATATTGGAAAAATCGCGACCCCTGACTCGGTATTACTAAAGCCAGGTAAATTACTCGATGATGAAATGGAAATTATGAAGCAGCACCCTGAAATAGGTTTCAGTATTCTAAAGGGTTCAAAACGCCCTATTTTAAAAGCTGCAGCAATTATTGCCCAACAACACCACGAAAAATACGATGGCAGTGGTTACCCAAGTGGTTTAGCTGGCAATAGTATTCATATTTTTGCAAGAATAGCGGCAGTTGCTGATGTATTTGATGCTTTAACACACAAACGCTGCTATAAAAAAGCTTGGCCGTTAGCTGAGGTGCTCACATTTTTAAAAGAAGCCTCTGGCTCTCATCTAGACCCTGTAGTGGTTAAAGCTTTGTTAGACAATATTGATAGTGCGATTGATATAAACAAGAAATATCAAGATAATATCGCTTGATTGAATAAATAAATAAATAAAATATTCATTCTTTATAACTACTTTTATTGTCAACTTTTTTAACAACTAGTTTCAAAAATGTAGCAACGTTATAAAAGCCAAAGAAACAACCACTGTAATATAGTCAATCAATGGCCTTATATTTAGGCCTATCAAACGATTTGATTTTTTCAGTTAATTTAAATTTTCATCTTGCCAGAATTTTGTTCCTTTAACTGTCGCCTGAAGTGCTAAACCACTTTTAGTAAAAGTATACACAGTGACATCACCATAATAAGCCTCTCCTTCAATGGATGCTCCTTTATCACTTGCTTTGGCAGAAGCATCTGCATTGCCACCAAAAGTCCAGCCGCTATTAATAAAGTGAGTCATTGCATCTACCGTATGAAAAACCATAACAATACGATAATCTTTCACGCCAAGACCTAAACCAATTCCACCTTCAACCATATTCATATAGGTATATTTACTGGTGCGCATATCTTTCACGACACCATAACCCGTTCCCGCAGCCATAAATATTAAATTAATATTAGCGTTAGAAAAAACGGCATAACCAGGTGCCGAATTGATTTGGCTACGAGTATCAGGTTTTTCAGCAAAAAGTTGGGTTAATGCTGAGTCTTTCATTTTAATAATTTCTTGCTGCTTTTCTGTTTTAGTACCACTTCCCATCGAGGCACATGCCGTTAAGGTAAAAATAACAGCCAGACAAAGTGACTTTCTGAACGATAACATAGAATTATTCCTGAATAGTTAGGCATTACAGTCTAAGTAATTATTTCCTTTAATCCTAGACAAAAATCATACTAAATAAGCTAAAATCGGGATAGGCAGCACGTATCAACAATTCACTTTATTAGCTTTCTAACTTCTTAGGAAATCTAATAATATAAGCCAAACCTTTTCCTAATTCACTACTAGCTTTTAGCTTACCTTTGAGGGAGGTGGTAACTAAATTAAAAACTAAATGGGTACCGAGACCACTACCTCCTTCCCCCCTTTTAGTGGTGAAAAAAGGGTCAAACAACTTCTTCATGTCTTGTTCGTTAAGTCCACAACCATTATCGCTAAACCTTAAAATAGCAAATTGGCGTTGCTCAACCACTTCGATATTAATTACACCTTGAGCAATTTTTTCGAAACCATGTTTAACGGAATTCATGATTAGATTACTAATAATTTGAGATAAAGCACCAGCGTGGGTAGAGATCCAAAAACTGTCTTCACATTTTATCTTAATTTCATGTGACGTTCTTTTTAGGGTTGGCCTTAACGATAAAATTATTTCATCTAAATAACTTTTCATATTAAAATTTCTAATTTCGTTAGAGGATTGATCGACTGCAATTTGTTTAAAACTATGAATAAGGTTTGCAGCACGGTCAGTATTAGTTGTTAAAATTCGACCGATTTCTTCAACCTCTTGTAAGAACTCATTTAATTGTGCTTCTGTCAGTGATTTTTTTTCAACTGACTGACTAAATATTCTTGTTTCTTCCATTAAGTGGCTAACACCCGTTACACATATCCCTAACGGTGTATTAATTTCATGGGCAATGCCTGCAACTAAGCCACCAAGAGAAGCCATTTTTTCCTTTTGAATTAATTCTTTCTGGGTCGCTTGAAGTTTCTTATAAGCATCACTAAGTTGAGTATTTTGTTGCTCCAATAAGCGGTGGTGTTTGGCTAATTTAACTTGAGACTCTCTACGCTGCACAGTATTAACTGTTGCTTCAATTGCACCGGCAACATGTTGGGCAAAGAAATTCAAAATTTTCAGGTCATTATCGGTATAAATAATTTTACCGTCATAACTTTGTACAACGATTAAACCATGTAACATATTAGTAGAAATCATGGGGGCGCCTAACCAACTGACAAAGTCTTCAGCGCCGTAAGTACCAATTTTTTCACCTTGATTAACTAACTCGCTCACTAAAGCTGGAGTTAATCGCTGAGGTGTTCGAGTATTAATTACATATGAGCTAAGGCCGGTGCCTAAAGGTATTGTGGTATTCTGGTATTTATCGCCATCTTTTTCATCAACAGCGTAGGAAATTGTTAATTCACTCATATCTTCATCAAAAAGAAGAATTAAGAAATTTTTCGCATAGAGTAATTTATCAATTATTTGATGAATGCGAGGGTAAAGATCAACAAGTGCTAGTTCACCATGTTTTAATGAACTGATCTCAAAAATTGCCTGTTGGAGTTTTTCTGCTTTTTCTTTTTCGAGCAGTTGTTTAACTAAGCTATTATTTCTCTCTGAAATGGTACTTTCAAGTTGTAACGTTTGATTATGTTTTTCTAGAATATTAGAGACAACGGAAGCAAATATATTAAAAATATTTTGATCTTCGTCGCTGTAGCTAATGTTAGCATCGTAACTTTGTATGACCAACGCACCAAGGCAAACTCCTTGTTGAGAGATTAATGGCATCCCTAACCAATATTGTGCCCTTTCTCCTGTCCCCCAGTCACTATTAGCTGCTGATCTTTCTTTATCTTGAGCCGCTGTCATTAGTAACTTTTTATTATTCCTAATAACCCATGCAGTAGGTGATTGCTCTGATGAGGCTAAAGGGAATTTTCGATTCGGATCTGTTGTCTCGTCAACTTCATCAACGTTATAAACAAACTGAATAGTTTGCTCAAGGCTATCGAAAAGTGCTAGATATAAATTTTTAGCATACATTAACTTATCTAACGATTGATGAACAAATGCCAGATATTCAGTTAATGTTTCAGTTTTATGGTAATGAAAATTTAGGTTGATAAAGCTCTGTAGAATTAATTCTAGTTTTGCGATACGTTTTTCTTGTTCAGCCAAAATTCACCTAATATTATCAATAATTAACTTATTAATAATATTAGACAGTAATAGACAATATTACACTTTTTGCTCGGTATTAAAGAAATTTAGCTATAACAACTTTCTACAGCGCTTTTTCGATAAGACTAACAAGGGCGCAGATATGATCATCACGATCATTTAATGCCGCTATATAATGATACTTTTCACCACCCGCCTCAATGAAAACATCTCTATTTTCCACGGCCAATTCTTCTAAGGTTTCTAAACAATCAGCGCTAAAGGCAGGACTTATAATGGCGACATGTTTATCACCTTTACTGGGCAGTTCTGACAAGCTTTTGTCAGTATACGGCATTAGCCACTCAGCTTTACCAAACCTTGATTGAAAGGTCATTAGACAATCACTTTCAGTTAAACCAGATTGTTGACTTGAAAGTTTCTCAACCAATAATTGAGTAGTAACTTTGCAAAAATCATAATAAGGATCGCCCCAAATATGAAACAATTTTGGCATACCATGAAACGATAAAACCAACTTATCTGGCTTACCATGAGTTTGGATATGCTCATTGACACTATTAGCCAAGGCATCGATATAAAGTGAATTGTCGTAATAACCATTAATAAAATTCACACTTGGGATCCAACGCCACTTTTGAATTTCTTTGACTACCGCATCAAAAGTTGAAGCGGTTGTTGGTCCAGCATACTGAGGATATAAAGGGAGAATAACAATTTTTGATATGCCTTGGAGTTTGAATTTTTGCAATGCACTGGCGATTGATGGTTTGCCATAACGCATTGCCAATTCAACAACCACATTATCACCATATTTTTCAGCTAATTGAATAGCCACTTTTTGTCTTTGTTGCTCAGAAATTACTTTTAAAGGGGAGCCTTCTTTGGTCCAAATTTGTTGGTATAACTTTGCCGATTTTGCTGGCCGAGTAGGTAAAATAATACCGTGTAAGATTATCATCCAAATTAGTCGAGGTATTTCAACAACTCGAGGATCAGATAAAAACTCACGTAAATAAGGCCTCAAAGCCGAAGCAGTTGGCGCATTTGGTGTACCTAAGTTTGTCAGTAAGACTCCCGTTTTCTTATTATCAATAACAGGGTTTTCTTGGCCTAGGTATCGTGACATTATTTTATTATTCTCTTTGTGTTAAAAATAGTGTTTAAAATAGCTTAACAATAGTATTAAAAAGCGTACAAGTGACTAAATTAAGGTACGATTGTATTAACAACAAGCTCAAGTGGCGCAGTGGTACTTACCTTGATATTCTTTATTTCTGCTTTAAAATCGCCACTTTTTATACCAACACCACCTGTTTTTGAAACTACCGCATAAATATGAACCGCTTCAACACTGCTTAACGATGCTTGAGGGCTCATGGCTCTGGCATTATTTAAAATAACCGTAGTTGGTAAATCGCTCGCTTTAATTTTAACTGCAGCTACTGGCATTCTGGTACCGTTAGTTGGTACGGCGTAGACAAAGACAACTTTATCTTCACCTTGACTAAGCATCTCACTAATTTCATCACTTAACGAAACATTAAGGGCTAACTGAGGCCCCTGCTCTGAGTCAGCATTTTTGTCACCTTTGGTAGCGTTAGTAGGGGTTATTCCCGTTAAAGACAATCTATTTTTTGCTTCAGCTATCGCTTCTTTCAGGGCACCAATATTAACGGTCTTTCTTCCCGAATCAACAACACGCTGCCAGTAGTCAATAGCATGTTGATAGTTTTGATTCATAAAGTTATGCATACCTAACAAAATATTGGTTGAAGGTTCTGCTGGGTCTAACGCCAAAGCCCTGTCGATCAATGCTTGTACGTTTTCATCAATTTGTTGGTCATTGCGATAATAATTAGCCTGAGCTTTAGCGCCGAGAATATCTGCTTGCTCACCCTCAATTTCTATCACCCGATCAAAAGCTTTAATCGCATTATCAAAATCGCCTGCACCAACCAGTGTTTGTCCAAACTCATACCAAGTATTTGCATCTTCTGGGTTTTGTTCAATTTTAGTTTTTAAAGCCTGTATTTGAACTTTCAGTTGCTGCTCTTTATCAAGTGATTGCTGCCCTTGTTTACTTGCTACGACTTCTGGAGCATTTAATTGCTCATAACCATCACTTTTTAAATAAAAGCCAAAACTAAAAGCAAAAACAAATAAGCTAATAAAGACCGGCCAAAGTAAAGACAATGGCTTAGTCGTTAAAGTTTTATTTTTTTGAAACTGCTGTTCTTCAGCACTATTTTGTTCAATGTCTTGCAGTAAAGCTTTTTCTAACTCACTGAGTAAATAGTGATAGTTCTCATCATCAATACCACCTTCTTGATAGTCTTTTTCAATTTCAGCTTTATGTTCGTGATATAAACGAACATTGGTTTCATCTCGCAGGTTTTCCACCGGTGCTACTTTTGTTTGGTTGGAGCGAATAAAGTGGCCCCAAATAACAATGAGAATGAGCAGTAAAAATACAACAATGGCAATTATTATTTCAATCATAAGGGTTCTTATTTTGCTATTTAACTGAATAGTTTTATTAAGCAGCTATATAATATAGCTGGCTAATTTTACAAATCTTTATCTTTTAATAGTGCTTTCAATTTATCTTGTTGAGCCTCTGACAATTCAATATCTTTGAGCGCAATAGGCTTTCGTCTAATAATAAAAATCACCACTAAAACACCCATTAAAATCAATGCCGCTGGGCCAAACCAAAGCACATAAGTGAGGCTACTCACTCGAGGGCGATAAAGCACAAACTCACCATAGCGAGCAACCATGTAATTCATGATTTCAATATCTGCTTTTCCTTGATGTAATAAATCATAAACTTCACGGCGTAAATCTTTGGCAATAGGAGAGTTAGAGTCGGCCAAATTTTGGTTTTGACATTTAGGGCAACGCAACTCCTTATTTAATTCATTAAAGCGCTTTTCAGTTACCGGATTTTGAAACTCATAAGTATCGGAAGATCTGGCTAACACCGTTGATGTTGCCATTAAATAAACTAGAGTTATGCTAACAATGGTTTGACACATTAAATTAATCTTCACTGTTAACCTCTTGGTCTTGAGTTGGGCTTTGCTTTGCTTGCTGTTCGCTTTCAATCATTTCAATAACAGGCAAAAATTTATCTTGCCAAACACGGGCGTCAATTGGACCAACATGTTTCATACGAATCATCGCGCTTGCATCAATAACAAAGGTCTCTGGCGCAGCGGTTACACCTAAATCAACACCTAAACGCCCTGACTCGTCAAAAATTGAAAATACATAGGGATCTTCATAATCTTTCAGCCATTGTTTTCCTGCAATACGATCGTCTTTATAATTAAGACCATATAAAGCAACACGGCCACTTTTAGCTATATCAACAAGATACGGGTGCTCGTATTTACAATAAACACACCAAGTACCCCAAACATTAAGTAAGATAATGTTACCTTTCAAATCATCTTTAGTGATGATTTGAGATTCATCGGTTAACTTAGTTAAGCTAAATTCCGGCATAGGTTTACCCACAAGAGCTGACGGTATATCTTTAGGGTCTAGCGACAAACCACGGTAAAGTACAAGGCCTAAAGCCAATACTAAGATTAATGGTAAAAAACGGATTAATTTATTCATTATTTACTTACCTAACTTGCTAATGCATCTGCAGATGATATTTGCTCTGCTTTATTTTCTTTTGCGGTTTTTCTACGGCGATAGCGCTTGTCTAAAATAGCTAAGAAACCACCTATCGACATAAAAATAGCCCCGAGCCAAATCCAACGAACAAAGGGTTTGTAATGAACACGAATTGACCAAGCGCCATCTTCAAGTGGGTCGCCTAATGCAACATATACATCTCTGAATAAACCGGGATCAATTGCTGCTTCAGTCATGCCCATGGTTTGCACCAGATAACTACGACGTTCAGGTTGCAGTAAGCTAACAAATTCATCATTTTTGTATAAGGTAATTTGGCCTTGCTCGGCGCTATAGTTAGGACCTTTCACATATTTTGTGCCATTAAACTCAATGTGATAGCCTGCTACTGCAACTTTGTCTCCTTTAAACATTCTAACATTGGTTTCAGTTTCATAAGCAGAAACTAAAGTTACGCCAACAATGGTGACAGCAATCCCAGTATGAGCAACGGTCATGCCCATATGACTTAAACTTAAACGGTTAAAAGCCCATTGACCATTAGGCAATTTTAATTGGTTGATAAAATCCTTAGCAACAACTAAAAATACCCAAAGCGCTAGTGTAATACCCATCATCACCATAAGATTAAACTCACCGTGATAAACAAATGGAAATGCCAAGCCGACTAATAGACTAATGATTGAAGTTTTAGGAATAAATTTACGTAATTCACCTTTCTTCGCTTTTTTCCAGCGAATCATTGGGCCAATGCCCATAACAACAAACAACAAACTCATGATGGGGACAAAAACGGCATTAAAATACGGAGGTCCAACTGAGATTTTACCTAAGCCCATTGCATCAACTAATAACGGATAAAGTGTGCCGAGTAAAACGGTAGTGGCGGCAATAACTAAAATAATATTACAAATTAGTAGCGCTGTTTCACGTGAGTACAACGCAAAGCGACTAAAGGTTGCTACGGTATTTGCTCTAAAAGCATATAAAGTTAGTGAGCCACCAACAGTAATTGCCAATAAAACCAAAATAAACGAGCCACGAGTAGGGTCAGCAGCAAATGAATGAACAGACGTTAATACGCCTGAACGAACAATAAAAGTGCCTAGCAAGCTCAAGCTAAAGGCAAATATTGATAACAGTACGGTCCAATTTTTAAACGTACCCCGTTTTTCTGTTACCGCTAAAGAGTGAATAAGCGCGGTACCAACAAGCCAAGGCATAAATGAAGCGTTTTCTACTGGATCCCAAAACCACCAGCCGCCCCAACCTAGTTCGTAATATGCCCACCAGCTGCCTAAAGCAATACCCGCCGTTAAGAATATCCAAGCAGCAACAACCCAAGGTCTTGCCCAGCGAGCCCACGCAGCATCTAATTTGCCACACATTAATGCAGAAACAGCAAAAGCAAAGGCAACAGCAAATCCCACATAACCTAAATAAAGCATTGGTGGGTGAATAATCAGGCCGATATCTTGTAATAAAGGATTTAAGTCGCGCCCTTCCAGCGGCATAGGGAATAAACGTTCAAAAGGATTGGACGTTAGTAACGTAAAGGCCATAAAGCCGACAGCGACCATACCCATTACCGCTAATACCCGCGCAATAAAGGCATCATCAATACCTTTACTAAAAGCAGCAACTGCCATTGTCCAACCAGTTAATGAGAAAACCCATAACAGTAAAGAGCCTTCATGACCGCCCCATACCGCGCTAATTTTAAAATAATAAGGCAGATGACTATTAGAATGGCTGGCAATATAAAGCACGGAAAAATCGTCATTTACAAAACTATAAGCAAGTAAAATAATACTGATAGTAGTAAAAGCAAACATGCCAACCGTGAGTGGTTTGGCATAAGTAAATAGTTTATGTTGCTTAGTAAAAACGCCAATCATAGGGATTACGCTTAAACAAAGGGCAAATGCCATTGCAACAATCAGTGCAAAGTGGCCAAGTTCTGGTATCATTTTTATCTCCAGTCATTTAATTACACTATTTTCAATACACGTAATTAAATGAAAGTTAGCGAATAGCGTGGTAATTTTATCAGTAGTATTACAAAAACATAAGGATTCTAGCATCATAGTTAACGCAATTACATACTCGGTGAAGAGTTAAATTTGTTACAATTTTTGCTAGCCTTTACTCAGCGATATATTATGATATCGGATAAATTAATAGTTAGATCTAAATCAACTATTATCGCACAATTTTCAGCTATCATCCCTGTTGAAATATTGATTAATAAAACCTAACTTGAAGTGAATCCTTTGTCTGTATTATCGCCACTCATAAGCGCAAAACATCTCACCTGTATTAGAGAAGAGCGCATGCTGTTTGAAAATTTAGACCTAAATATTTGCCCTGGTGATATTATTCAAATAGAAGGGGCAAATGGCAGTGGCAAAACTAGTTTATTACGAATATTGGCTGGCCTCTCCTTACCTTACGAAGGTGATGTGTTTTTTCAAGGTGAACCTATTGCTCAAATAAGAGAGCAGTTTCATCAAAACTTATTGTTTTTAGGCCACTTAGCCGGTGTGAAAGGTGAAATGACTGCGCAAGAAAATTTAGAATTTAACTTAGCTTTACATGGTCTAGATACTAGTAGCGCAGAAGAAACATTGTGTGAAGTCAACCTTTTAGGTTTTGAAGATGCTTTAGCTTCACATTTAAGTGCAGGACAACATAGACGTATTGCTTTAGCCAAGTTATGGCAAAGCCGAGCACCTATTTGGATTTTAGATGAACCCTTTACGGCTATTGATAAATTGGGCGTTAAAAAACTTGAACAATTATTTTTAAAACACGCAAGTGATGGTGGCTGTGTAATTTTAACCACTCACCAAGACTTGTCGTTCGATGATGATCGCATTAAAAAGATCACCTTAAACTACCAGTTTTATTAGAGAGCATAATGACAAATAGCCAATCGCTTTCTTATAAAGCCGCCTTCTTCTTAATTATTAAACGCGATTTAACCATCGCCTTTCGCCACCGTGATGATATTCTCAACCCATTGCTGTTTTTTGTTATTGTTGTCACCTTATTCCCATTAGGCATAGGGCCAGAGTCAGATACCTTGTCTCGTATTGCCCCAGGAATTATTTGGGTAGCCGCTTTGTTATCCACTTTATTGTCATTAGACCGATTATTTAAATCCGATCACAGTGATGGCTCACTTGAGCAAATGTTATTAAGCCCACACCCGGTTTTTATTTTAGTATTAGGTAAAATTATTGCCCATTGGTTATTAACCGGTTTACCACTAATTTTAGTTGCTCCCCTTCTTGCTGTTTTATTGCATTTAAATGAAAACAGCTACGGCGCTTTGATGTTGACCTTATTATTAGGCACGCCAGTATTAAGTTTATTAGGCGCAATTGGTGTAGCGTTAACCGTAGGCATTAAAAAAGGCGGGGTATTATTAAGTTTGCTTGTATTGCCACTTTATATCCCGGTATTAATATTTGCGACCAGTGCAATAGATACTGCGGCAATGAACTTACCTTACAGTGGGCAACTTGCTATAATTGCCGCGCTATTTTTCGGTTCTTTAACCTTAGCCCCCTTTGCTGTTAGCGCAGCATTAAAAGTGAGTACCAACTAATTATGTGGAAATGGCTACACCCTTATGCAAATCCTGAAGTAACTTATCACTTCACGGGTAAACTTATGCCTTGGTTTAGTGCCTTGGCGGCGATCTTTTTATCCATTGGCTTAGTATGGGCACTAGCATTCGCTCCTGCTGATTATCAACAAGGTGAAAGTTTTCGTATTTTCTATTTGCACGTACCTGCCGCTATGTTTTCAATGAGCATTTATTTTGCGATGGCAGTAGCGGCCTTTTGCTCGCTTGTTTGGCAATTTAAACTCTCTGATGCTGCGGCATCTTCTATGGCTCCTGTCGGTGCAACTTTTACCGCAATTGCTTTAATTACCGGCGCTGCTTGGGGTAAACCTATGTGGGGCACGTGGTGGATTTGGGATGCGCGTTTAACGTCAGAGCTTATCTTATTATTTTTATATCTTGGCGTTATGGCTCTGCATAATGCCTTTGAAGATAAAAATTTAGCCGGTAAAGCGGCAGGAATTTTAACGCTTGTTGGTGTTATTAACTTACCCATTATTAAATACTCTGTTGAATGGTGGAATACCCTTCACCAGGGTGCAACGGTTAGTAAGTTAGGTAAACCATCAATGACTGCTGAGATGTTCTGGCCATTTTTGATGACCTTTTTAGGTTTTGCTTTTTTAATCAGCATTATTATTTGCCTACGCTTTAGGACCGAAATCTTATCAAGAAATTCAATGCGCCCATGGGTAAAAGAGCTATTGTTAGTACCAACTTCGCCTGTGTCATCAAATACCGCAGAGGAGAAATAACATGCAGTTTACTAGCTTTAGTGATTTTTTAGCAATGGGCGGTTATGGTTTTTATGTTTGGCTCTCGTATGGTGTTACTGCGCTATTATTAATTATTTTAGTCATTGCCAGCAATAAACAAAACAAAGCCGTTATTGCCCACATTCGAGCTCGCCAGAAACGCGAAAATAAATTACGTCTGGCTGCGGCTTTGCAAAAACAACAACAAGTTAAAAATGACAATGATTCTAAAGAGGTATTATCATGAATCCACGCCGAAAAAAACGACTCACCATCATCGCCGCCATTTTTATTGGTTTAGGTTTTGTTGTTGGTTTAGTGCTCTATGCTCTGAGCCAGAATATTGATTTATTTTACACGCCAACTGAGATTCATCACGGTAAAAAAGACTCTGGTATTAAGGCTATTGAAGGTCAAAGAATTAGAATTGGAGGTTTAGTGGTACCAAACAGTGTGCATCGCGACAGCGACAGTTTGAAGGTGAGTTTCAAGCTTGCCGATATGAGTATGCCCATTAGTTTTAACGATAATGATTTAATGGTAACGGTAACATATGACGGCATATTGCCAGATTTATTTCGTGAAGGCCAAGGTATAGTCGCAAATGGGGTCTTAGTTAAAGATGACTCAACCAGTGGTTTTTTCATTGATGCCAGTGAAGTATTAGCCAAACATGATGAAAATTACATGCCTAAAGAGTTAGTAGATTCAGCTAAAGAAAAACCTAGCTATTAAAGTCAAAACTCGATGAATAACCTGCGTGATTAGATGCTCTGATCACGCATTTTTTATATCAAAATGTGTACCCTATACAAAGTTTACCATTACCAAACACAGTTGAATTCCAACTTAATAGTTAAAACCACTTTGACCACTTCGCGGAAGTGAACATTTTAGAATTTTCACCAAAATTTTATCTTTTTTTATATTCAGCAGACATGGCTGAAAACCCTATTACGCTAGTAATTTCCTGATAGTGGACGTCCCCCTGAGATGAGTATATGGGGCTTTGATGATGGCTTTCTGTAAATGAATAGTTCAATTGGCAGTCGCCAAAGCCACCACAGCGGTCATTCATCATAAAACGGCTAATGCTAACTTAGTGCGCTTAGTTGACGTAAGTGATTGAAAATATTAATGTCTCCTTAGAACGACAAACGGAAGTTGAGTCTTCAATTTTTCTATTAAGTTAACTTTAAAAGGACAGTCATGCGAGTATTCCTATGCTTATTACATCTCATAACAATGTATGGAGTCAGCATTGAAGTTCAGTCAAGCCAAGCAGATTCAATAATTGCTTGTAAAATTAATTACTATAGCTCATTAAGGGAAAGTGAATATTATCTAAAAAGAAAATCAGGCATTATAGGAAAGAAAATACTTTTTGATAAAGAAAACAAAACAATATCAGGAATAATAAATTTCAAAGAGCAAACTGATTTAACGGTGATATCCGAGTATCCCAATTACTGGAGAATAAACTCATCAAATGCAATTTCAGACTTTAGACAGAATGGACAACTATTCTCTTTAGTCATTCAAGAGGCGATAACTATCAATGGAGAGATGAACTTCCATTTACTTTATGACAATGAATACTTGAGTGGTAACTGTTACTTTCATTAATACTCTACTTCCGTTTATGGCACTACTAAACAGTCTTTTGAAGGCTGCTTTTTTGTATCTACATTAAGTCAGCAATGTGACAGTAGTTAGTGTTTCAAGATGACTTACCAAGAGTAGCAATGAACTTAGTGGAGACGTAGATGATAGGGACTGTTTACCTTCTTTGAACATGAAATGAGTCTACAACCGATTTCGGTAACGTCTGCTTTGTCTTAAAGTTTAAAAGTTACCTATCGCCCTGATTAGGTTAACTAACAGGATTAAAGCTGAACTAGACAAGCAATTATAATTTCAAATCCTTACTTCAGCTATATAGCGTACAACATCATCATAAAAATTGCAGATTGAATCTTAACCATTTTGACGACTAAGTATTATGCAGGCAAAAAAATACCCCGGGCATTTGACCAAAACAAAGTTTTGGAACCCGAGGTCGACTAATATAATAGTCTAACGCACCCTCAACTGTTTGTTACATCGCCAGGGGGGAAGGCAACAAACTAATGGAGACTTTACAATAAAACTCTTAATGGGATAGCCTAGGTCCCTACTTCCAACTTCTCATCTTATGTCCTTTAACGGCATAAAATAGAATGAATAAATAACATGGGAACATCACCAAATAACCACCTTGCATACCTAAATCAGTTGTTGAGCTGGTTAATCCCCAAAACAATGGTCCAAAAGCGCCACCAGAAATTCCCATTACTAATAATGCAGAGCCTGTGCTGGTTAATTTACCCATGCCCGATAAAGCTAGTGGGAATACCGCAGGCCAAACAATAGCGTTAGCTAAACCTAAAAATGCAATCATCATTAAGGTATCAGGTAATTGAGGACCGCCAAATGGTACTAAGGTCGCATTAGCAATAGCAAATGAGGTGTTATCTCCTGTAACTATGCCAAAGGTCAGTAATAATCCTAGAATAGCTGAAACCATTAGCGCTTTTTCTTGAGAAATAAATTTAGGAATAAGTGCAATGCCTAAGATATAACCAACAACCATACAGATCATAGTATATGAGGTCATTACACTATAATCTTCAACACCTAATGATAGGGCAAATGTACCTATGGTATCACCAGCGATAACTTCGACAGCAACATAGAAAAATAAAGCGACTACACCTAGCGCTAAGTTAGGATGAGATAACGCTTCTTTGGTATGACCTTTGGCTCTCGTTTCTTCAGTATCTTCTTCTATTGCTAACTCTGGTAATGGCGATTTTTTTACTGCTAAGGCTAATAAACCAATAAATATTGCCATGCCCAAATAAGGCAGCACTAAAGAATTAGCCATATCGTTAATCTGCTCAGTGGTTAATTCACCGGTAACGTCTTTAAAACCACTTAAAATTAATGCGGTAAAAACGATAGGAGCAACAACACCAGCGCCTTTATTTAAGATACCCATAATACTGATACGCGCCGCAGCTGACTCTTCAGGGCCAATACGAACAACATAAGGGTTAACGGCAGTTTGTAATAAGGTAATGCCTGAGCCCATGACTAACTGTGCAAATAAAAACAAAGCAAATACTTGAGTTTTAGCAGCTGGAATAAACAATAAACCACCTACCATCATAACTGCCATTCCTAATGCCATGCCATTTTTATAACCCACTTTACGGATAATGGCTGCAGAAGGTAGTGCAGTAAAAGTAACCGCTATATAGAATGAGAATAAAATAAGTGATGCTTCAAAAGGAGTTAGTTGAAGAATTTGTTTTAAATACGGCATTAATGAGCCATTAAGCCAAGTGGCAAAACCTAAGATAAAAAATAGCCCTGCCACTATAATCATTGGCAATGCATTACTTTTTGATGTGTTTTGCGTATTTTCGCTATTCATTGTGTTCTCCATAGCTTCCTCTTTAGTTTTGTTTATTTATTGGTTTTATTATTATGTTTATTTTGATTGCTTTTTTAAAATAACTTATACATAAGTCATAAGTTACTTTAAAAAACTCGTTGTCCACTAATCCATGTTTGTTGTACTTCTATATTTTCATTTAGCACGACAAAGTCAGCTGATGCGCCAATAACTAGTGATGATTGTTTTTCATTATCAATACCCGTTAGATAGTTTTTAGGGTACTGGCTAGCCATTCGAATAGCTTCATCTAGTGCGATATTTAGCCCTTGATGACAATTTCGAACAGCTGTTGCCATATCTAAAACTGAGCCCGCCAATTCGCCGGTAGTTGATGTTAACTTGCCATCCGCTAAATGAACGGTTCGATTAAAAAAGGCAAACTCTTTATCATTAGTCCCTACTGGCGGCATAGCGTCTGTCACTAGGAAAATTTTACCTTGGGGTTTAGTTTTTATTGCCAACTGACAAGTAGCTAAGTCGACATGATGACCATCAACAATGAGCCCACAACTGGCTTGATCGTTCAACAACGCGGCCCCTACAACACCAGGCTCTCGTCCTTGCAATGGCGACATTGCGTTAAATAAATGAGTAAAACCACTGGCTCCTGCATCAAGTGCTTGCTGCGCCGTTGCGAAATCGGCATTGGTATGCCCTAAACAGACCTTAATACCTAACGACACCATGCGTTCAATATCGGCCACAGAAACAGTTTCAGGTGCTAGGGTTACAATAATGTTACCAATATCTTTACGCTCGAGCACTTGCCACTCGTCATCAGTAATAGGGCGAATAAATTCAGCGCTATGAGCGCCTTTTTTGGCAATGGATAAATGAGGACCTTCAAAATGCACTCCTAAAACACCGAGAACCTTGTCTTTTAGGGCTTGGGAAATTGCCTCAGCAGCTTGCGCCATCACTTCAACTTTATCAGTGATGAGGGTTGGCATCATACCTGTAGTCCCGAAGCGAGCATGAGCAGCGATGATAGTGCGAATGTTTTCTACTGACGGAGAGTCATTAAATAAAACACCTCCTCCGCCATTAACTTGTAAATCAATAAAGCCGGGAGCAAGTAATCCTTTTACATGAAGATCAATATTAACTGTGCTTTGATCGATAGCGATAATTTTACCATCATTGATAGTCAGCACTTGGTCATCACTATAGTTTTGACCATCAAATAGTCGCTGTGCATGTAAACGAAATTGACTCATATTGCAGGCTAACCTTTTATTTGTTTTCGCGACTAATTTACCTAACGTTATATAAACTTATTGCAGTACCAATTGCTCTCTAGCAAATAGCACCGAACCAATTTCAGGCGGGCTTAGTGGCTCAGAAAGTTTGCTACGTGTCTCTTCACTCAACCAAGGTTTAAGTCTTGGAGTAAGGCCGCCAATCATTGACATTCTAGGTGGGTTCTTCTTCCATAACGTTTTAGCTATATTGTTAATATATTCAGCGCCCTCTGAAACTATCGACTGTGCTACAGCATCACCTTGCTCAGCCGCATCAAATACCAAGTTAGCTAGTTGGGCATAGTAAGTGGCAGGTTTGCCAGCAATAACCTCAACAAGTGAAGTATCATCTTTACAATTTAATTTTTTTAGCAGTACATCATTCATTAAGGAAGGAGCTACTAAACCATCGATTGACAGTAATACAAGTTTGGCCGCTTGCAAACCAAACCAGGCGCCACTGGCTTTATCTCCATGAGGAAACCCATGGGCGCCGATCATAAATGGATGTCCTTCAACATACGAAAAACCACATGAGCCAGTACCGGTGATCATTACCGCACCATCACCACCTTGATGTGCACCTAAACAGGCTATTAACAAATCGGTAGCTAAAAACATCTGTTTGAATGGGTGCTGCCAAGCAGACATTTGTCCAAATAATACCGGAAGATTGACACCTGCTAGGCCTACCCCAGCAACTATATTTTCTAACAGTAGATGTTCTAATCCAGCATCTTTTAATGCAAGAAGCGCTGATGCAGTTATCGAATTGGTTGCTTGTTCATAACCATGTAGCGGATTGCCAGGACCAGAAATCCCGGTACCTAAAACGGTGTTATCTTGAGATACCACAACAGCTTTGCATTTACTGCCGCCGCCATCGATACCCAAGAAGTATTGCTCTACATTATTATTCGACATTAAATCCCCACATCCATTTCTTTGTAGCTGCTTTATACATGACTCTTCAAAAATTGCACTTTATTTAGCGTCTTACTTTTGCTTTTTAAAATGTTTAGAAGTTAATTAAATCACTAATTGATTTTATCTTAATCAAAAATGACAGCGTTGTCATTTGTTTTTTTACAATTTGAAAGATTTTTTAACATTTTGTAATAAAGAGTATTTTAAGCTGCTGATTTTACGGTAAAACTCTAAGAGCAGGTTGACCTTGCCACTGCAAAGGTCAACCTGCGCTAAAACTAATCTTGATTAAGAGTTGTAACTCGACTTGTTCGTTGACCATTTAAGCTGCGAGATCTCAAATTAATATTGCCTTTCACTTCAATAGGCCCTTGATATACTTGCCATTGTTTACCGATTGTTTGGTATTCAATCGTTAATCCAGGAAAAGCAATATTGGCTCGCAGTTTTCCATTTTTAATTATTGCTCCTACCGTAGGCAGCCGATAATCAATTCCGCCAAGTTCAAGTTTAACAAATTCTTTTTTACCTAGGGCATTGGCAAAAACTTGCCATTGATTATCTCGTTCATTTTTAGCGTGTTGGCTAAAAGCCTTAGTCACCTGACTGTATTTAAAGCCTTGATAGTTATAAGGTACCGCCCAAGTTGGCAAATGCCATGCGCGCTCAGCCAGCGCTAATAAGCGTGGAAAGACTTTATGCTCTACCATTTCATCACTGCGAGTATTTTCACTCCATAACTGCCCTTGTAGGCCAAGGAATTTTTTCCCTGCAGCTAAGGGTCTAGAACTAATTTCACCTTTGTCGGTTAACTGCACGGTATCATCAGCGGTATAAGGATTATCTTCTCTGTCTAACCAAAACTCTGCATGGACAGGTAAATTATCAGGCATAAATTGAAATATTTTTTCAGTATTTATGTGACGAGCTGCCCAATAATAACCATGTTCTTTAGGATTGGCTTCATAGGGAAAGTCAAAGTACATAACATCGGGAGAAGAAATAACAATTTGCCAATCACGGTTCGCTAATTGGTGAACTTTAGCATGCCCGCCCCAAGCTAAAACATCCCATGCATTGGCTTGTACGATTGCTGGCATATTCTCCTTACGTGTATGCTCTAGGCCATCACTCCAACCTGCCGTTTCTATATCTAATTCAGATAATATATTTGCAACCCGCTCGATAAAATAAGCCCCAACTTGGCTAATATCAGTTACCCCGTAGTCATTGTTTTTTACAAAAGCTTTACACACAGGTGAGTCAACCCAAGCACCAGCAGTTTCATCTGCCCCGATATGATAACGAGTCAGAGGTTGCCCGGCATCACTGTGAATTTTTTTAACTTGTGTCATCACTTCGGTAACAAATGCGTAAGCCGACTCCATACAAACATTAATCGTATTGTCGTGGTAATACTGAACCGATGAATATTGGGTAGTATCTTCAAGATCGTGTAATAAAAACTCATTAGCCTTTTTATCATTTTCAAGGGCTTTGTATTTGTTATAACGAACCGTCATCGCTTTAATTGAAGATCTTGAGTGGCCGGGCATGTCTAATGAAGGGATCACTTGAATATGCCTAGCAGTCGCCGCCTTTAATATTTCTTGATAATCACTTACAGAATAATAACCATTAATGGCAGAGGTAGGATCAACACCAGCACCTAATTGTGGAATAAGACA
>JALJPB010000032.1 GCA_022969175.1 Colwellia sp.
CGTGTGCCAACAGTGCTTTCACTGGCATCCATGCCAGTGATACGTGAATATTGGTCATCATTCCGGCGTTTAATGGAGCAGGCTTGGTGTTTGGTTCTACTGTAGTGAATACAAACTCATTTGTTTGTTTTGATCTTTTGTTAGTTTCACCACTAGTTCAACAAACTCCTTATCCCTCCACAGCAACGGAAACTTAATTTAGATAAGTGCGGTATTTATCGAAGCCATGGATGGCGCAGACTGCCGTTGTTCATGGACGGATATCGGCAGGTATAAATACCTCACCTAAATTAAGTTGGAGTGCTTTGCTGTGCAGGGCGCTCTGGGGATTGGAAAGGGGAGCGGAGCGTTCGTTCCCCTTTCTGTGCCGTCGCCACCGCGACATCCAGATGATCAAAAATACCAATACTCATTTTAGTTACTAAAAACAATCAAAACTGCTGTTTCTATTCATCAATTTTTAGGTTTGCAGTTTGTTATTTCGGCAACTGCTCCTGCGTTACTTTGTTATGTTTTTGGTTGTTCATCAAGCCCTGCGTCTAAACGAACTTTGGCGCAGCATGTTGGGCAGATTCCATGACTGAAAATCGCTTCGGAGTTTTTAGTAATATAAGACTCCATTTGTTCCCATGCTCCTTTATCATCACGGATTTCATGACAATAACTACAGATTGGGATAACTCCTTGTAGGATTTTAATTTCATCTAATGCGCTTTGTAACTCTGAAATCAATTTATCCTTATCATTTTCTGCCTGTTTTAGCTCAGTGATATCCCTTCCAATTGCGAGAACATGTTTTATACCTTTATCAACAACTATACAAAGTGTAACTTGGGCAGGGAAAGGTTTACCATCGGACTTACAGTGAATCCACTCAAATTTTTCACACCCTGTCTCAAGTGCTCGTTGTATGTGCTCCATTGCAAGCTTGGAAGATAGCTCTCCATTTGGCTGATACTTAGGAGATAACATTTCAGGTTTTATACCAATGAACTTTTCCTTCGTGCCAGTATCGTGTAGCTTAACTGCGCTATCGTTACAGGCGATAAATTTTCCTGTTTGTGGATCTATAATGGACAGAGCATCTACGTTATAATCAAATAGTGCCTTGTATATAGCGTCACTAAAAATTGAATCAGACATAACTATTTTCTCCTTGATGCACCACTTTATATATTTTGTGGAAGTAAGGTTGAATTCTCTGGCGAACGTGATCACCTAACTATTTAATGCACAACTTAGTTTTAGTTTTAACTCAAGTGTTCACGATGAGTCAAATTTTCTTGTTTTTTCCCATGGATTCTCCTATCAAATTTATTCGATGAGCGTTATGCATTAACCGAGCTAATAGGGTAGCTGCAAGTGTGTTATCACCGATGGTTTGGTGTCATGTCTTTGTTGTAATTGGCCGATTATTGTTGTTGAATTTAAGTTGTATTTGTCTCCCATGATCTCTAGCAGGTCGTTTCTCTGATTACTCCACTTGTTAACCTGTAACGCTAAAAACAATCTCAATACAAAACAAGTAAATCTAATAGAATCGCAGTCCAGCTTTTCTCTTTAAGGTATTGAGCGATGCTGCTAAGCAGCATTTAGCTTTGTGTTTTTGATATAAATAGGATAGTAAAGATAAAGGCAATGTTCAATTATTGAATATTGCCTTTGTCGCTTTGGTGGCCTAATTGTTTATCAGGATAAAGGCAGTCTATTATTGGTAAAAGATGTATTTTCATTACTTCGCTTTCACTGGCATTCATGCCAGAGATACGTGAATATTGCTCATCATTCCGGCGTTTAATGGAGCACACTTGGTATTTCTTTTATACCGTTTCATCTATTAGGAATGGTAAAAGGGGGTTAATGATTTTATGGTAGACATGAGTTATTTAATTTTAAACGGCACCTTGGAGCCTTAAACGGTTATTGAGTTTTGTGAAATCATGAACATATTTAGGGTAATAAACGAAATTTGACACTACGAAATAAAGTCAATTTAAGGTCTGCTTTACCGCGTGAACTCAGACGCCATAACGGTAATTCACTCAGTTGCAACCCTAATTTGTGTTCTTGCCATTTGGCTTGTTAGTGTATTAGAAACGCAGTGACAGACAACTTAAGCCGCCATCCAATTTCTGAAATTCAGACATCGCTACTTCACGTGTTTTATAGCCTAATTGTTGAATTGCATGCAGCGCTTTAGGAAAACCTTTGGGTACCAACACCGTACCATTTATCCATACGCAGTTAGCAGCATAGTCTTCATCCTCGTCAATTTCAATGCGAGTAAACTCGGTAAAGTCTTGATGTGTGCGCATCTCGCCAAAGGTCACTAAATTGTTATTCTCTAAATAACTTAAACCGGTTTTTAAATGCAATAATTCTGACATTTCAACCATAGAGCCCGACAAGTTATATTTATTCAATATCTCTATCAATTGAGCTGCGCCTTGAGCATCGGTGCGTGCTGATAGACCAATGTAAAAATGGTCAGCGACCATCATAATGTCGCCGGCTTCCACGTGACCTGCAAAATCAATGCGTTCTATGTTGGGATAAAATGCTTTAATAGCGTCTTCAATATGTTGGGTTTCTCCTCTACGGCTTGCGGCACCCGGATGAGTCAAAATAGCGCACTTGGGTGTCAGTAAGGCAACGTCTTCGACAAAACAAGAATCAGGGTAATCTTCTAGAGCAGGCAGTTCGGTGACCTGCAAGCCACATTCTTTAAGTGCGCTAATATAATCCTGATGTTGTTCACAGGCCAAGGCGTAATTGGGTAGCCCCATATTCGCTTCAGTAAGTCCGCTCAGCATCGCTTGGCAAGGTTTGCGCACAATTGCTTTTGTAAACATTATTGTTCCTTATTTTTATTGATATACAACCCATGTGCCTATGATAGCTAATACCGAAAACAATGTGGCTAATAGGGCTATGATGAGTTGTATAATATTAATTTTTTGACCTTGTTTATGATCTTGCCATTGCAGTTTGATACTCGCCAATCCGGTGCCTAAATAAACAATGACCACAGCAAAGGTAGCAATAATCAGCAAATATTCATAACTGCTGAGCAACGATTCACTGTTGCTAAACAATAAAAAGATGATGCCCAACATGCTTGAGAATATCAATGCGCGTATAGGTGTTCCTTGAGCATTTTGCTGGCTGAAATACTTAGGGAACATCCCATCTCTTGCACCTGCGAGCATGATAGTGCCCGTGATCATAATACACACATTTAAGGTACCACTAATCGCAAATAAAGCGCCTATAGTTATAATAATAGCCCCTGAGTTGCCAATAAGAATTTGTGCTGCATCAGCAAAAGGCGAGGTTGAGTGCTGTAACTCTGCCAAGGGGATAATAGACATCAAGCCAAACATGGCGACCATATAGACAATTATTGCGGTTAGGGTACCTAATATAGAAGCTCTGGGAATGGTTTTTTTAGGATCGATAGTATCTTCTGATGGCAAAGTGGCAGACTCTACTCCAATAAAAGCAAACATGATCAATAAGCATAATCCCGCTATCATATGAAAAAACGAGTTGTTATTAGGATTTACTGCGGGGATTTCTTGTACTTCGCCAAACATGATCCCAGCTACACCTAAAAATACCAAAGGTATAATCTTAATCACCGTGGTTACCAGTTGAACCGTACTGGCCTCACGCATACCGCGAATGTTGATGGCCGTGAACAAAATAATAATACCAATGGCAAATGCAGCACTGTATAACGAGTTATTGTCGAGAAAGGGCAGATATGTCTTACTATAGCCGGTAAACGACAGCGCAAGTGCAGCCACCGATGCCACTAATGATATCCAATATCCCCAAGCTACAATAGCAGCCCATTTCGAGCCAAAAGCTTCTTGTACATAAAAATAAGGCCCTCCTAAACCGGGTTTACGGGATGATAAAAAACTATAGGTTAAGGCTAAGCATATCGCACCAAATCCGGTTACCGCCCAGCCAAGAAAGCTATAACTGCCATAAGGGGCAAGTAAGGCTGGCATGGTCAAAATTCCTGAGCCTATCATCATACCAGCCACTAGTGCCCACGAACGCCATATTCCGATTGTTTTTTTCATTATAATTCTTATATTTTAGTATTATTATCATGACGTTCAACTGACCGAACGACTTATTAGTAGTGAAAATTTTTAGCTGGTTACTATTTATTCGATTTGTTTGAATTTACAACACTTCTTTTAGTTTTCATAGTATTTAAAATACTCAACTTAAAAGGGGACATTAAGAGCGTTAGCTCATTTACTTCTTCTTTGTACATCTTGAATTTTAGTCCACGGTAAGTGCAATAAAATCCTACCTTTCTCGGCAATCGATGCTGAACTTACAACAGTCCGATGTTTATCGAAACGAGACTGCATCCATGCCAGTGTTAGGTAAATATTGGTTATCATTCCGGCATTTATTGAAGCAGATACGGCGTTTCATTCCCCTGTTGTGATTTTAAATTGATAATTATCACGACTAGAGCAGCAACTCCTGCCCCTTCTCACTAATGGAAACTGTACATAGCCGCAGTTCATTATTTGGCATTACTCAACATAGTTTCTGTGAAGATACCCACAAGATAATATCTCTTGCATTAACTGGCCAATTTCCCTACAATACGCGTCCTTAATTCAGCCTGAACATATTTTTTGTTCCTTGTCTCAACTGGTGTTGGGCTGTGCCAGTATATGAGGCTACAACCGTAAGGAGCTCGTAATGCGTCATTACGAAATCGTATTTATGGTTCACCCTGATCAGAGTGAACAAGTAACTGGTATGATTCAGCGTTATACTGAAATCGTTACCGCTGCACAAGGCACAATCCACCGTCTAGAAGACTGGGGCCGTCGCCAATTAGCATACCCAATCAATAAATTGCACAAAGCACACTATGTTCTTATGAACATTGAAGCGCCTCAAGCTGTTATTGATGAACTAGGAACGTCTTTCCGTTATAACGAAGTAGTTATTCGTAACATGATTATGCGCACGAAAACTGCGGTAACTGAAGCATCGCCTATGGCTGCTGCTAAAGATGACCGTCGTGACGATCGCCGCGAAGTAAAGAAAGATGTAGCTCCTGCGCCAGCAAAAGTTGAAGAAGTTAAAACTGAAGAAGTGAAAGCTGAAACAGTTAAGACTGAAGAAGCTGCTAGCGAAGAATAAGCCATCTGTGTTAGAAAATTGTCTGGTATTAGTTGGCGAGGTTGTTAAAACCCCAAAAGTTTCAACTAGCCCTGCAGGTATTGTTCATTGTCAGTTTTCTATGGATCATAAGTCCATACAAATTGAAGCTGGCATGAACAGACAAGCATTTGTCAGAATACAAGTAGTGTTAACTGGCAAACTATCACAAAACTTAACTCGTGATTTAATTGCGGGCTGTAAAATTAAAGTGACTGGTTTTATTAACCGTCATGAATCTAGGAATGGTAACCCGTTACTAGTATTACATGCTCAAGATATTGAATTAATTAATTAAGGAAATTACTTTTTAGTAATTACCTACTTTGGAGAAATTTATGTCTCGTTTTTTTAGACGTCGTAAGTTCTGCCGCTTCACAGCGGAAGGTGCTACCTCTATCGATTATAAAGATATTGCTACACTGAAAAACTACATCACTGAAAGTGGTAAAATCGTTCCTAGCCGTATCACTGGTACTGCTGCTAAATTTCAACGTCAATTAGGTCGTGCTATCAAGCGCGCACGCTACATGGCATTGTTACCATATACAGACTTACATAAGTAAGCTAATAAGGGGTTTAAAATGGAAGTAATTCTTCTAGATAAAATCGCCAAATTAGGCGGCCTTGGTGACAAGGTATCTGTAAAATCAGGTTATGCACGTAACTACTTATTACCACAAGGTAAAGCAGTATTTGCATCTGATGCTAACGTTGAACACTTTGAAGCACGTCGTGCTGATATAGAAAAAGACTTAGCTGCAGTATTAAAAACAGCAGAAGCGCGTGCCGCTAAAGTTGTTGAATTGGCTGAAGTTACTATCGCATCAAAAGCTGGTGACGAAGGTAAATTATTCGGTTCAATTGGTACTCGTGACATCGCTGATGCGATCTCTGAAGCTGGCGTTAAAGTTACAAAAGCTGAAGTACGTTTACCATTAGGTACTATCCGCGAAACAGGTGAATTTGAAATTGCAATTCACTTACATCACGATGTTGATACTAGCATCAAAGTTGTTGTTATCGCTGAAGCATAAATAATGATTTAGAATACTTACCTGGTAAGTGTTTGACACATTATTCAATAACCCCGTTACTTTTCATTAAGTACGGGGTTATTTTTTTTGCACAAGGAAGTGCTTCAGATTTTTTGTTCCAGACAAAATCTAAGTTGATACTTCCATGGATGAAATCCAGCGATATAGTGACTGAATGGATTCAGGAAGTAGAGTAACGCATGGAGCAGTTACCGAGGTGGTAAGCAGCGGATTTTCGCAAGGAGGTTGTACTTTATTAGCTCTTAGCTCTGCGGTGCAGTATCAGGTAAACTCCAGCCATTGTTCTTAATGATGCTGCGTTCATGCAAACCACCTAAACCTTGTAACCCGCCAGTGTGCAACATTACGATACGATGCTTTTGGGGAAAATAACCTTGTTCAACCAAATCAAGTAAAGCGAGTAACATTTTTCCGGAGTAAACCGGTTCAAAATTTATCCCTGTTTCTTGATTAAAAGTGAGTATCCGCTGGCTATCTTCGTCACTAAATTTTGCATAGCCACCGAGGTGGTGATTTGAAAGAATTTGCCAATTATTATAGCGAGTTGCTTCAAAAGGTAATAATGAGCTGACTTCTTTAGCGAGATAATCATTTTCTTGGCTATCTATTTTTTCTTGTTCGGATTGTTTACCTTGCTTTAAAACGGCAATACCTATAATTTCGTGTTGATTCTTATCACCGCTAATAAGCCCTGCTAATGTGCCTCCACTGCCTACTGGTGTCAATAAAGTATCAAATACTGCTTGTTGGTTAAGCTCATCAATGATCTCGGTAACCCCTAGAATAGCCAGTGAGTTACTGCCGCCTTCAGGCACAATTAAGTGCTGTGGGTACTGAGCTTGCAGTTCGTTAAGGTAATTCCTATCAGCCCGTAAACGATAAGTTTTCCTGTCAACAAAGCTTAACTTCATTTGCCAATGTCGGGCCCAACTTAAGGTGAAATTATTAGCGTAATGAGATTCACCTCGAATAATCCCCAGGCAAGGGAGTTTTTCTTGATAGCAAGCGAATGCTAGGGCATGAATATGATTGGAATACGCACCACCAAAGCTAATAATACCTTTTTTACCGTGCTTTTTGGCATGTTCAATGTTGTATTTTAACTTACGCCATTTATTGCCAGATATTATTGGATGAATTAAGTCGTCACGTTTGATCATCACTGTAATTTTATGGCGGTCGAATAATGAATGTTTAATGGTTTGTAATGGCGATGGTAGAGACATAATTTTATATTTTTTCTTGGCTAGGCAATGTTTTATCTTAAAAAAGCTTGCGCATAGACGTTAATTCGGGATAATGGATTTTAGTGTTTTTTTTAATAACAATTTTAACTTAATAATAACGAATAAATACCATTAAATGTCATTAATTACTACGATATCTAATTTGTTTTCTAAGCCAGAGCCAAAGCATCAACTAGGTGTTTCTATTGGACAGAAAACAATAACAGTTTGTTATTTATCAGAAAGCCTTGAAGCAGATTATCAAAAAATCGAGCTGGGAACTGATTTTAATCAGAACTTGTCCGCAGATTTCGTGACAAAAGCGGTAACCGATAAATTAACCAAACTTTCATCAGAACTTCAAACGCCATCTAATTGCCAAATAATTCTCCCGGTTTCTCATTATCAAATTGTACAAGTTGATAAACCCAATGTACCCGATGCTGAAATTGCAGCGGCACTGAAATGGCAAGTCAAAGATTTAGTGACGGTTGCCGTTGAAGATATGATTATTGATTATTTTGACGGGCCAATACTTGCTGGTGGTGCAAAACTAAATGTAGTTTGTGCCTCCAAGGCTTATTTAACTGAACTTGTGACTAATCTCACTCAAGATAACATCAATTTAAAGAAGATTAGTACTGAAGAATTTGCTTTTGTCAGTTTGGTTGAAAAACAAGATGCAGCGGTGTTATTAGTGTGTCAGCAACCTAATGAAGAAATCATCTTGATAATTGTTAAAAAAGGCAAAATCTATTTTCACCGTCGTTTACGTGGCTTTTCCCAAATAGGTAAACAAAGCGAAGAAGAATTAACGATGGGTACCATTGATAGTCTGAGTTTAGAGATTCAACGCTCTACTGATTATTTTGAGCGTCAGTTAAAGCAAGCGCCCATTAAGGCAATTCAAGTTATTGTGCCGATTGATAATGAGAATATTTTGGCAGAAAAATTAGCTCAAAATACCCACATTCCAGTGCAATTGTTAGCGTTACCCGAGTCTCATCATAACCAAAGAAAGTACGCTGCAGCCATTGGTGCAACATTGCTTGATAATTTGGAGAAAAGCTTTGAGTAGTAAGAATAGTATTAACTTATTGCAGGCAGAACTATTCCCTAAACAGGCCTTGTTAACCTTAAAGAGGGTAATGTTGGGCTGGGGAATGATTGCCTCAATAATGTTATTAGCTGTTGTCATAAGCCAATATCAACTGAGTAAAAGTTCAGCTGAGCTAGCAATACAGAAAAAAACCAAAGCCATTCAAGATAGTCAGTTAGCTGCTTTAGAAGAAAAGGTCCGTCAAAATAAGCCTGCTTATCAGTTAGTAAAAAAATTGGCAACAATCAAATTGTTGATGGCAAATAAAGAAGCGTTACACAAAGAATTAACTAACCCCAATACTACTTATGTAGCTGGTTTTGCTCAAGCGATGAATGATTTATCTAACATGCACAGTGCAAACATCAGTTTGCAAAAAGTGGTCATTGATCGTAATGAAATGATGTTTTCGGGGATGGCAAGAACACCAGAAGCCGTTCCTACTTGGTTGGCATTGTTTGAGTCTTCAACGGTGTTGTCAGGCAAAGTATTTAGTCATTTCAGCATGCAAGAAAATGACAGTAACTTTACTAATTTTGTCGTCAGTACAACCTCAAGCGAGGTGAAAAAATAATGAAAGAACAATGGATGCAATATTCACAGAAGTACTCAGTGCTTACGCTTCGGGAACAGCTGTTAATATTAATAACCGGCATCGTTGTTCTTGTTATGGTAGTTTTTACTTATTTTGTTGAGGACAACCTAACGTCTATAAAAAAGCAAAATAAGGAAGTTGTACAGCTATCATCAGCTAACAAGTCAACGACAAGTTCAATTAAGATGTTAAAACAGGCGTTACTCAAAGATCCTAATATCGCGATAGAACAGCAAATTCTACAATATGAAAATAAATTAGTTCATATCGATGCAGATTTACTTAAATTGACTTCAGATTTAATTGATCCCATTCAAATGCGTCATGCATTAATTGAATTGTTGAATTTACAAAAAGGAGTGAAGTTAATTTCTTTTGAAGTAATGCCAGTAGAGCCGCTTTTATTAAATGACAAATTGAATAATAACTTACCAGGTGATGAAGTGAAAACCGCGGTTACTCATAAAAACTCAACCAATGAAGTCATTAGTCATTATGCCGAGCAGCCTGATTCTTTGGGTTTGTATCGTCATAGTATTAAACTAAAGCTTGAAGGCCGTTACTTCCTCCTACGTGATTATCTATTACAGTTAGAAAGTCTATCTTGGACATTCTTTTGGCAAAAATTTCAATATCAATTATTAGAGTATCCGATAAGTGAATTAGAAGTTGAAATTTATAGTTTAAGTACTAACAAAGAATTTATCGGTGTTTAACATGATGACTATTTTTTCTATTGAACAAACATTATTTAAAAAACGTTGCCAGTTGATGATGAGTTGTTTGTTGTTTGCTGTTACGTTTTCAAGCTATAGCGCTCCTGAAAATAATAAAAGTTTAGATCCGACAAAACCTTTGTTTGGCTCTAAACAAGCTAGCGTTGTAAAAATAGGCAATAAGTTAGTATTAGAAGGGATTTTTCACTCAAGCCACGGTGGTGCAACTCATACTGCAATAATTAATGGTAAGGCATTAAAGGTAAATGACACTATAGGTGAATATCGCCTTGTTGCAGTAAATGATGATAGTGTTGTCTTACGTTCATCTGAAAAACGACTTAGACTCTCTGTGTTTACCACAGTCATTAATAAGTCAAAGTAATTAGCGTAGAAATATAAGCTATAAATCGTTAAAAATATAATAAATTAAGCTGCAAATATTGGTACCTATTGAATGAAACAAATAAAAATTAACCTAGTACTTACATCATGCTTGATAGCGCTTATTGGTTGTCAAACAGCGCCAAAATCCCCAGATCATATGAAAAAGTCTTTAGAGCAGGCTATTGTTGAAACTAAAGCATTAAAAACACCTAAAGCATTGTCCTATGTCCCTGATGATATTCAGCAAGAGTTGATGCAACAAAGCTTTGAACAAGCTAAACAGGGCTTGCTTGCTGAAAAAAGGCTGGAAATATCGGCCAATAATGTTGCCGCCAAACATTTTTTTGCTGCCATAGTTGAAGACTCACCCTACAGCATTGCGGTACATCCTGATGTCAGTGGTGAAATTACCCTGAACTTAAAGGAAGTCACTATCGATGAGACTTTAGATGTAATTGAAGAGCTTTATGGCTATCAAATTAGTCGACAAAATAAAGTTATTCAAGTTTTCCCCGCGGGCATGCGTACTGAAACTATTGCTTTAAACTACCTTTATATAAAACGTTATGGCCAGTCAAGAACCAGCATTAATTCTGGTGGCGTATCAGAAAACGATCCAAATAACGGTGGCAATAATAGCTCAAATAATAGCAATGGCTCTAACAGCTCAAATCGAAGCAATAATTCAAACAATAGCTCTAACAATCAAAATAACCAAAGTCAATCCAGTGGCATAAATATTCAAACCGAAAATGAATCAGATTTTTGGCAAGAGCTAAAAGAAACGTTAACTGCATTGGTCGGTCAAGAAGACGGCCGTCGTGTTATTGTTTCACCTCAAGCTGGTTTGGTTACTGTGCGTGCTTTACCTCAAGAAATTAAAGAAGTGAAAAAGTTCATCAATGATACTCAGACACATCTAAGACGTCAGGTTATTATTGAAGCCAAAATAATGGAAGTCACCTTGAATGATGAATATCAACAAGGGGTGAAGTGGGACCAAGTATTAGGTCATATCGGTAGTACCGATATATCTTTCTCTACCGCAGGTGCAATTGCAGGGAATGCAATTTCATCACTTATTGGTGGTACAACGGCGGTTGCTTTTAAGAACAAAGATTTTAGTGGCGTAATAGAGCTGTTAGAAACTCAAGGAAATGTGCAGGTATTATCAAGTCCAAGAATAACGGTAACCAATAATCAAAAAGCGGTGATAAAAGTAGGGGAAGACGAATATTTTGTTACTGAAGTTTCTAGTACTACTACTACCGGCACTTCAACAACCACCACACCAGAGATTCAACTAACGCCTTTTTTCTCCGGTATTGCTTTAGATGTAACACCACAAATTGATCCGTTTGGCGTTGTTATTCTTCATGTTCATCCTTCTGTTACCCTCACGGAAGAGCAAAACAAAACAATACAACTCGGTAGTGACACAATTATATTGCCACTAGCACAAAGTAGTGTTCGTGAGTCAGACACTATTATTAAAGCTAATTCAGGCGAAATTGTTGTTATTGGTGGTTTAATTGAAACCAGAAATATTGATCTTGAATCAAAAACGCCCTTCCTTGGTGACATACCCTTCATCGGTGAATTATTTAAAAGTAAAAGCCAAACAACACGTAAAACTGAACTGGTTATTATGTTAAAACCTATTGTTGTTGGACAAGATACTTGGAAGAATCAATTACAAGATGCCCGCCAGTTACTTAAAGAATGGTTTCCTGAAGATGATACTTTCGGTGAACAACAAGGTAATGAGGTAGAAAGTACTAATAAACAACCATAGCTAATACTGCATTAGGTAATTAAATTATGTACTTGTACCATTTTGGCTTAAAGGAATTACCTTTTACCTTAACGCCAAATACCAATTTTTATTTTGGTTTAGAATCACATAATGAAGCGTTGGCGGTATTATTAATGGCGCTACAAACAGGCGAAGGCTTTATAAAAGTTGTTGGCGAGGTCGGTACCGGAAAAACTTTATTGTGCCGTAAATTGCTCAATGAAATTCCAGAGCACTTTGTTACCGCTTATATTCCTAATCCTTACTTAAAACCAGATGAATTACGCAGAGCTGTAGCGGTTGAATTGGGCGTAAAACAAGCACAAAGAATGTCTACTCAATTGTTAACTCAACGCATACAAGAGCGATTGTTAGCACTGCATGGTAAAGGGCATTCTGTGGTACTTATTTTAGATGAGGCTCAAGCCTTACCTGAAGAAAGTTTGGAAGCGTTAAGGTTATTTACCAATTTAGAAACTGAAACTCGAAAATTGCTACAAGTGGTATTGTTTGCTCAACCAGAAATAGATCAACGTTTAGCTCAAAAGCAATTTCGTCAGTTAAGGCAACGGATAACATTTTCTTATCAATTAAGATCTTTAACGGTAATCGAAGTTCAGCATTATATTCAGCATAGGTTGCAAGTGGCGGGATATAAAGGAGCCGCGTTGTTTTCACCCGCACTGGCAAGTAAGCTGGCAAGAGCCAGTAAAGGTATTCCTCGTTTGGTGAATGTTTTATGTCATAAAATGATGATGTTAGCGTATGGACAGGGCCATTTTGAAATAACAAACAGCCATCTAAAGACAGCGATTAGGGACACAGAAGATACTAAATCGTCATGGTCAGGTATTTTAGCATTACCATCGGTATTTTCATTAGTGGCTGTTGTTGCGCTATTGACTGTCATGGTTTATATCGGTTTTGATTTTTTTAATGGGGTACAAACTTGAGCGTTATTAACCAGATGTTAAAAGATTTACAACAACGCCAAGGTGACCAATCTATTGAGAACGGTGCGGTGGCCATGCCCGTTGTGATAAAAACAACACCCTATAAAAGTGTATTGATGGTTATTATTACTATCGTAGTGACTTTAGCTGTTGTTTATACTTTTAATCTTTACAGTGAAAATCAGCAGCTTAAACTGAAAAGCCAACAGCTGTTAGTGGATGAGCCGGCACCAATTGCTAGCAAAACTAATAATATTGCAGCAGCTTTACTAACAAAGAAAGAAATTGTTGCAGACGATAAAGCTGAACACTCACCTGTAGAGCCTCAAGTTGAAAATAATCAGTTGAGCTCAAGAGCACCTCTGCAAGCATCAATAACTCATACCGTGATAAATAAAGTTGAACAACAAGAAAGTATTATCAATAACCAAGCCGTAAGTAAGGGTAATAAAGTATATGGCAATGAAGTTAGTGGTAATAGAACCAAGACTGAAAATTTAGAGAACAAAGCGAGACTTATATCCAAAGAAACATCTAAAGAAACAACAAGCATGGTAATTTCTCGTACCCAACTTTCACCTGAAATGCTGGCAAAACAGAAAATGAATAGAGCAAAAGAAGCGGTTGCTAATAATAATATCACTAAAGCAGAGCAACTCTTTGAAGATGTTTTATTAGTATTACCCAGCCAAAAAGATGCTCGTAAACAACTGGCCGCTCTTTGGTTTGGTCGTCAGTCTTATCAGGCTGCATTAAACTTATTGGCACAAGGCATTAGTCTTGATTCAAGCGATCAAGACTTAAGAATGTTAGCCGCTCAAATTTATATTAAACAAGGCCAGAGTTTTCAGGCTTTTAAAGTATTACAATCTCATCCTAACGTGCAGACAATAATACAAATCAACTATCAGTCGATGTTAGCTACACAAGCTCAGGCGAGTCAGCAATTTAGTTTTGCCATTAGTGCTTATAAAAGGTTAGCCAAGTTGCAAGCTAATATTGGTCGTTGGTGGTTAGGGCTAGCAATTGCTTATGACAGTAGTAGTCAATTTGAATTAGCCAGCCAAACATATACCTTAGCACTTAATAAAAACGATTTATCTGATAGCGCAAGGAAATTTATCACACAGCGTTTACAAGAGTTGGGAGAATAATAATGGCAGCACCAAAATTAAAAATGCGCCTTGGCGATTTATTGGTTCATGAACATATTATAAGTAACGACCAATTGATGCAGGCGCTAAATAGCCAAAAAGTCACGGGTCGAAAATTAGGTGATGCATTAATTGAATTAGGGCATATTAGCGAAAGGCAATTATTAGAATTTTTAGCACAACAACTCGATGTGCCATTTTTAGACATTAGCCAAGTTAGAATACCTACTGAAATCGCAAGTTTATTACCCGAAGTTCATGCGCGACGTTTACGGGCCTTAGTCATTGAAGATCAAGGAGAGTCGATACTCATTGGTATGAGCGACCCTGCCGATTTAAGTGGCCTAGATCAACTTGAGGTGATGTTATCGCCTAAAAGAATAAAACTTGCTGTTGTTATGGAGTCACAGCTGTATGAGGCTTTTGATGGTTTGTACCGTAGAACTGCCGATATTGAGTCTTTTGCTAGTCAATTAGAAGAAGAATACCAAGAAGGTAGTGATTTTGATTTAAGCGCTACTTTTATGGATGAAGGCGGTGATGCCACCGTTGGCAAATTACTACAGTCAGTATTTGAGGATGCTGTACAAATGCGGGCATCAGATATTCATATCGAACCCGATGAAAACCAGCTGCGTATTCGCCAGCGTATTGATGGGGTGCTGCAAGAAAGTATTTTAAAAGAAAATAAAATTGCCTCAGCAATGGCTTTGCGCTTGAAGCTGATGGCAGGTTTAGATATATCAGAAAAGCGCTTGCCACAAGACGGACGCTTTAATCTGCAAATAAAAGGTCATAGTATTGATGTACGGATGTCGACCATGCCAGTGCAATACGGCGAGTCGGTTGTTATGCGTTTACTTGATCAATCAGCAGGCTTATTGTCTTTTGACGAAACAGGTATGCCAGCTGAAATGATTGTCCGTTTGCGTCATCAAATTTCTCGCCCTCACGGTATGGTTTTAGTTACTGGGCCAACGGGTAGTGGTAAAACAACAACACTGTACGCGGCGTTGAGTGAACTTAACAAAGCAAGCAATAAAATCATTACCGTTGAAGACCCGGTAGAATATCGCTTACCTAGAATCAACCAAGTACAAGTTAATAACAAAATTGATTTAACTTTTTCCAGAGTGCTGCGCACAGCATTACGCCAAGATCCCGATATTCTAATGGTCGGCGAAATGCGAGACCAAGAAACAGTAGAAATAGGTTTACGAGGTGCATTAACCGGTCACTTAGTATTATCAACCTTGCATACTAATGACGCCATTACCAGCGCACTACGTTTACTTGATATGGGAGCCGCTGGATTTTTAGTGGGCAGTTCATTAAGAGCAATTATTGCTCAGCGCTTAGTACGAAGAATTTGTGAAAATTGTCTGGTTGACTATCAGCCCAATGAACAAGAAAACCTTTGGTTAACTCACCTGGTTGGTGATAATGTTGAGCAAGTATCATTTAAACAGGGTAAAGGCTGCCAGTCTTGTCAATATACCGGTTATAAAGGTCGAATTGGTGTCTTTGAGTTATTAGAAATGAATGAACCTATGATGGCGGCACTTAAGCGTGACGATACCGAGGCATTCTCTGAACATGCTAAAAAACATCCTACCTTTAAGCCTTTGGCATTATCAGCTTTTGACTATGCCAAAAGTGGCATTACTACCGTTGAAGAAGTACTTCGCTTAGTTGAAACTATCGATGTAGTAGGGAATGAGTAAATCTAATGACCGCATTTAATTACCAAGGCAGGGATACTAGTGGTAAACAAGTTAAAGGCTTGATTGATGGCGCTAATATGAATGCTGTTGCCGAGCAATTAACTAAGCAACACATTATTATTACCTCAATAGAGCCGGCCAAAAAATCATCTGCTAATCGCATAGATGTCAATAATATTGATATCGCCGATTTATTGGGTCTTGATGCCGTATCTCTAGATGATCTTATCATTTTGTGTCGACAAATGTATGCACTGATGCGCGCAGGTGTACCAATTTTAAGGGCTATTAATGGCTTGGCAGAGTCAAGTAACGGCGCAAAATTAAAAAAAGCCTTGGCAAGTGTTGCTAACCAACTCGAAAGCGGTCATGCACTTTCTTCTGCGTTAAATCAGCACCCTAAAATATTTTCACCGTTATTTATTTCAATTATTCATGTCGGTGAAAATACCGGTCAATTAGACAGTTCATTTATAAAGCTTGCCGGTTATTTCCAACGCGAACAAGAAACCCGTAAACGCATTAAAGCGGCAATGCGTTATCCCAGTTTTGTTATTGCCGCCATTGGCGTGGCAATTATTATTCTTAATATTTTTGTTATCCCTGTTTTTGCTAGTATGTTTGCTAAATTAGGCGCTGATTTACCGCTAGCGACTAAAATACTGATCAATAGCTCTGCATTCTTTCTCAATTACTGGCCACATATGTTCGTTGCCTTAGTCGGGATTGTTTTTGGTGTTCGAGCCTATTTGAAGACAGAAAAAGGTTGTTACCAATGGGATAAACGAAAACTAAAACTGCCCATTATTGGCAGTATTATCGAACGTTCAATCTTGTCTCGTTTTACTCACAGCTTTGCCATAGTGCTAAAAGCTGGGGTACCGATGACCTCCGGTTTAAGTTTAGTCTCTGACGCGGTTGATAATACCTTTATGAGAGAAAAAATATTAACCATGCGAACAGGTATAGAAAGTGGTGAAAGCTTATTACGCACTTCGGTAAGCAGTAAGCTATTTACCCCTCTTGTACTTCAAATGGTAGCTGTAGGTGAAGAAACAGGGAAGGTTGATGAACTTTTAGAAGAAGTGGGTGACTACTACGAACGAGAAGTAGACTATGACTTATCAACACTTACCGCTAAAATTGAGCCACTGTTATTAATGCTAGTAGCTGGCATGGTATTGGTATTGGCATTAGGTATTTTTACACCGATGTGGGATATGGCCTCAGCGATGCAAGGTAAGTAAGGTGAAAATTGAACTTCAATCGTTATCGTTTGGTATTTTGATGGTGATTTTTTCTGAGATGTTATGCAAACGGTTATGTTGTAAGTCTTATGTCAGTTAAAGCAAGTATTGAGAAGCGCGAAAAGTCGCTGGCTGAATTAGTCGTTGTTATTGTCTTGTTCGCGTTATTAATGGCTATTTTTATTTCATATTTCATGAAACAAAAAGATCAAATAACCTACACGGGCTTTAATCGCTTAGCGAATAACTTTGTTAGTAAAGTTAATGCGGTTCATGGTCAATGGTATATGGATAATAAACCTTCTATTGTTAAGTTGTCGTTAATTGGCTCATTAGACAAAGAGTTTATTCCGGTTAACAAAAAGGGCTGGCTTGATGTTAAAGATGATCAGCTTGCTTGCCAAAAAATTTGGCAATTAGCATTAGATACACCGATGGAATTTTTAAAGTCACCAGTATCAGCAGTAGAGATAAAGAAAACTAGACAAAAAGTTTCGCGCATTTGTCGGTACAGTATCAGTTCAACGACATATTTTGAATACAATACCCTAACGGGGCAGATAACAAATTAAGCTAAATTGAGTACTGTTTGATTTAGCGCTATATTTAAGGGGTTAGCAAAAAAGTACTATTTTGTTACCGAATTAAGCTAACACTAGCTTGTCTGCTAAACTGTTGTTAGAATTAAGTTAATATGTAAGTATAAGTGTTAAAGGAATGACATTAGTTTTTATTGAAATACCAATGAGGTTGTTATGAGAAAACAGTCGGGTTTTACCCTTATAGAATTAGTTATTGTGGTCGTTATTTTAGGGTTTTTAGCCGCTACTGCCATCCCAAAGTTTATTGATTTAAGCGATCAGGCTCAACAAGCCAATGTTGAAGGAATGGCCGGTGGCTTTGCTACAGCGGTATCGTTAGCTAGGGCTCAGTGGGAAGCCAACGCAAGACCTCATGATAATGCCGATCCTGAAAATAACTTTGTTGATTACGACGGCACAACCTTAACGCTAACTAGAGAAGAGGATGGCACCACCATTCGCCCAGGTTATGTGCTTGGCCTTAATAGTACCAATAACAATAGCACCATTGCCAATGTTAACTGTTTAGAGGTTTGGCTGAACATTTTACAGCAGCCACCCACTATCAGCACAGTTGTTACCGATGACAGTGATTATTTTGTTAGCACTGAATTGGTAAATAACGATCCTGTTTGTCACTATTATTTAAAATCCACTTTGCCTCAAAACGCAGGCGTTTATTTAGACCCAGGTGTGGCTGAGGATACCCCCGCGGCAGGTAATAGCTTTACCTACCAACCCGCATCAAGTGCCGTTATTGTTTATATCAATAACTAATAAATCACCCATAACAACTATAATATTTTTAAGGTAGAAGTAGATGAAAAATTTAAACAAGCAAAAAGGTTTTACATTAATTGAGTTGGTAGTGGTTATCGTTATTCTCGGTATTTTAGCGGCTACTGCTGCGCCTAAATTTATTGATTTGCAAGGTGATGCCCGGGCAGCAACTATCCAAGCGGTAAAAGCTGCTATGGAAAGCTCTACTACTATGGTGCATGCAAAATCTTTAATAGTTGGAAATGATAAAGATGCGAATGTCGTTCAAGTGAATATAAATTCTGACCAACAAGTAAATGTGAAGGATGGCTGGCCGACAAATGCTGATGCATCGACTTGGGATATTTTATTAGATATTGAAGACGCTGATTTTACTATTTTATCTGTTGGTACTGAAGGTGATGGTGTTAACTCAAAAACTTACGTTTACCCAACCCAAACAGTCGCTTTAACTTCTGCAAACATTGTTGCTTTTGAATGTTGGGCGAGTTATAGCGAAAGTATATCAACAAATGCAAAACCGGTTATTATAGTTGATGTTGATGAGTGCTAAATCTAAATTTGGTTAAATAGGGGGATACCCCCTATTTGTTTAGTAAAATAGTTACTTAGAGTTTTATGAAATAAAGAGGCATGTATTCGCCTATGAAAACAAGGTATTCAGGCTTCACCCTCATTGAAGTTATTGTTGTCATGATACTTATTGGCACTTTAGCTGTCGCCGCCATCAGTAAGTTTTCCGGCAGCGACAGTTTCGAAGCCTACACTTACCGCACTTCGCTAATCTCCGCCCTGCGTTTAACGCAACAACGCGCTATGCAGCAAACTGATGAAGATCATTGCCATCAAATTATCTTTGAAACTAAGCGTTATGGTATTCCAGACCGTACTGACTGCACTGAAGTTGACTTACCTGACCCTCCTGACGAATTCCTACCGGACAAAACGGGTTTAGACTTTAGTGATACCAGCGTAACGGTTAACATTAAAGACGGTGGTAATATTGTTAGTTTCGATAGCATGGGTAGACCTGGAAACGACTGTGGTGGTGGCTGTATCATAAACGTCGGCAGTGCGGTTGAAACAGTTCAAATAGAAATTGAATCAGAAGGCTATATTCATGGTATCTAACTTCCCGCTTTCTTTTATCAAAAACAAACAATCGGGTTTTACCTTGATTGAAGTTATTGTTGGCATTGTTGTACTCTCCATATCATTAGCCTTAGTGATGAATTTAATTGTTCCAGCAGAGCAGCAAAGTGTTGACCAAGTTCATCAAATAAAAGCTGCTGAGTTAGGGCAAGGCATGTTAGATGAAATTTTAGGCCGCGCCTTTGATGAACAATCAGATATGGTTGGTAGTATTTGGCGTTGTGATGAAGAGGGTAGAACTGATTGTACTGATGCTGATGATTTGGGGGCAGAAGTAGGAGAAAACAGCAGGGCAGTGTTTAATGATGTTGATGATTATAATGATTATTCTTCTCTAGATAACTCAACAGACAATGATTTAGATGATGGCTATAACAGTTTTGAAGTTGATGTCGATGTACAGTACGACGGAATCACATTAGGCTTGTCAGATATTCGCTTAGCAAAAAGAATTACCGTAACGGTTACCACTCCGTTAAAGACTAAAGTTACCTTTGCTGGCTATAAGAGTAATTTTTAATGTCTTTGCATTTTCCTAACAAAAAAATCAACACCATCAAAGGCTTTACCTTAATAGAGCTTGTTGTGGTAATTGTGTTGTTAGGCATTATGTCCGTCGGTATTACTAGCTTTATCAACTTAAGTACCCAAATTTACGTCAATGTTGCCGACAGAGATGAACTTATTGCCAGTGCCCGCTTTGCCGTAGAACGGTTAAACCGAGAACTGAGAAATGCACTGCCCAATAGTGTCCGAGTAAAAAAGGACGATTACACCCAATGCATTGAGTTTATCCCTATTAAAGCCAGCACTATTTATACCGATATACCGGTATCGCCTGAGCCAGATACCGTTAAGATAACCGTTGTTAAATTCCAAGATGAAGATGGCAATGTCTATCAATGTTCGGCTAATTGTGATGACAAGGTCACCGTTTACCCGCTTAATTTTACTGATGTTTACGTAAATGATTATAATAGGGTAGGAAAAATGTTTGCTCTAGAGCCTGTAGATTATACTGGGCCAAGTGATGATGAGTGGATATTAAACACCGAGAATCCGGTTGTTTTTGACAGTGACAGTCCAACAAATAGACTCTATATTATTCATCAGTCGGTAAGTTATTGTGTTTCAGATGCCGGTAATTCAAGCGAACTACTGCGTTACGAGTCCGATATTGCACCAAACCAGTTGGCACCGCCCAAAAAAGGCGGTGTTTTAATGGCTAGCAATTTAGCCGAGTTAGCATTAGTTATGGCAGACAGCGACTTACCTTTTGTTATTAATCCCGCAACGTTACAGCGAAATGCTAATGTGCAGGTTAAGTTACATTTTCAAAGGGAAGGCGAAGACTTTGTTTTTAATAACGAAATACATTTGGTGAACGTACCCTGATGGCCATTTATTTTAATAAGTTAATAAAAATAAAATCACCAAAAAGCCAGCAAGGCAGTGCCTTAATGCTTGCGATATTTGTTATTGTGATTATTTTATTATTAGGATTAACCTTGGTCGAGATTCTTTCTACCGGTAATGAAGCGGTCTCGCAAGAAGTGTTAGGTACTCGGGCGTTTACTGCGGCCAATTCGGGTATGCAAGGGCAACTTCAAATCTTATTTCCGCTTGGCGGCGGTGAGGGCCCATGTCCCGCCTCTCTTCCTCCACTAGAACCCATAGAATATAGTTTTATTGGTGTAGATGGCTTATCTCAATGCAAAGCCTTTGTCACCTGTGATAACTATGCTGAAGTTAATGGAATAAAATATTATCGTTTAGAAAGCACAGGACAGTGCGGCACGGGTGTTATGGATGTAAACAGCCGGTCAATAGTGCTAAGCAGCCGTACGGTTATTGTTGAAGCGAGGGGGTTGTAGATGTTGAATCGCTTAGTACTAAGTTGTGGTCTATTACTCTTATTGGTGCAAAACGCCTTTGCTGCAGAGTGTTTAGCTGTTTTTCCCACAGGCTTTCAAGATCTTGTGCCTGCCAATGAGCAATTGATTAACTTTCCTGCTAATAATTCAGCTCTAACCTTAACCAATAATACCACCTTGCCCCGCGGCGATAATTTTTATTTAAATGAGACTTTAGGTAATCAAGCCAATCTTTATGTTGGTGCAGCAACACCTTCTGAAACCACCGCACGGTTATTTTTTAGAACCTCAGTTAGTTGGCAAAACATCAATATTAATGAGTCGGGCAACCCAGAAGATTTAATTATTATAATAGATGGCAGTTTACAAATTACTGGCGGTCAAACAGATATTAACGCCATTATTTATGTCAAAGGCACCATTTCAGTGTCGGGTAACCCTACGATTAATGGCGCTATTACATCGGTTGGTGATTCCGACAGTACTAATGTTGGTTATAATCAAAGTTATATCAACAACGCTGACTTTGATGGCATGTGTGATAATTTAGCGGGTCCAAGTCAGCCAAGCTGTGAAGTGTTATTCCCAGGCCCAGGGCCTCTTGGGAGTTTTGGCTCTATTGGCAGTATTGATATTAAAGGCAGCGCTGAATGTAATGGCGGTAACTGCTCTATAGAAAACGTTACCGAAGAACGGGAACCTACTATTCCTGACGGTGGTAATGATTTAGGCGAGTTTAATCGTGGTTCGTTATCAGACACCGATTATAATTTTTATAATAACTGGAAATCTAGCAGAACGTCTGTCAGTTATGATGACAGTTCAGGTACCGCGGTTATTTATATCGAAGCCAATGGTGACGATGTTATTATTCCTGAAGGCACTGAACTGAATGAGTCTGGTGAGCCTTCAGAAGTTTTGTTGGTGATTAAAACTAATAAAAAGGTCGAAATAGGTAAAGACTCCATCATTAATGCCTTCATTTATATTGTTGCCGGAGATGAGGTTAAAATTAATGAAGATGTTGAAATTAACGGTGCGATCACCTTAATAACCGATAAGCTCACGGTCGAAGAAGGCGTTGAACTTGACTATGATAGTGATGATTTAGAAGGTTTTGATCCCCATGGCTTTTGTGACACCCCCCCAACCTCAGTACCTGTTATATTACTAGCTGATTATCACTTTGATGAGTGTATCTATACTGGTGTTACTTTTGAAGTTATCGACGAAACGGGCAATTATCCTGCCTCTAGCTTTGGTGGCTTAACTACTTTTGCAGAAGGACAAGTAGAACGTGCGGCAGAGCTAAGTGATGCAGACCACCATTTCGAAACCAGTATCCCTCTTTCAACCTCTTTTAGTATTTCTACTTGGTTTAAAAAACCAACGGCATCTTCTGGCAGTCAATATTTTGTTTTAGCAGCAATGGCTGAAGGCGATGAACTTATATATATAGATCGCAACAACAACTGGACATGGGGGGTATACAATGCCTCGCCGTCTGAATCGAGTGATGGCAGTTATTCTTTCAATGCGCTAGATAATAATTGGCATCACATGGTGGTGATAGTTGATGGCGGTCAAACAAAACTCTACATCGATGGACAGTTAAAAGATACCATCAGCCGAGCCACTGCAGGTACGTTAAAATATATTGCTACTTCTTTTGATGCTGTTTCAGGTAGTAATGCACAAAGCTTTCGATCACCACTTGATGAGTTTATGGTCTTTGATGGTGTGCTTACCGAAGCTGAAATTACTGATATATATACTAACCAAAGTGCCAATAACAATTATGACGGCAGTTCACGCACACCCGCAGAATGTGAGGGCGTTGTCCACTATACCTTGGACGAACTTTCTTGGTCGGGGGCTGCTGGAGAAGTTATTGATGCGATGGGTAATTTAAATGGTCGCTCTTATAATGGCGCGAATACATCAACACAGAACTCTGCCATTCCCGGTAACCCAGGAACTTGTGCTTATGGTGTTTTTGATGGCATAGATGATTATGTTCAAATTGAAGATAATTCCTTACTTGATTTAGAAAAAGAGCTGACAATAGCGGTTTGGATAAACATCGACAGTATTCCATCTTCTGGTTTAAAAACCATTATGTCTAAAGATGAAAACTATGAATTTCATGTCGATTCGTCTGGTGAAATTTATTGGTGGTGGAGTACTCATAACTTTCGAACTTCTGGCCTGAATATTGTGCCGGGCACTTGGTATCACGTTGCCGTAACTTATCGCAGTGGTCAACAAATCATTTATGTCAATGGCGTCGAAAGAGCAGCGAGAACCTATACAGGTAATTTAGTCTTAAATAATGACCCTTTACAAATTGGTCAAGACCAAGGGTATGGTGGACGATACTTTAATGGCGATATTGATGAATTAGTTATATTTAAGCGAGAGTTAACCGCAACTGAAGTTGTGGCAGTATATAATGAAACGCGACCTTGTGACGTGGTACTTGACCATTTTGAACTTGATACCATAAATGGCCAAGGGTTAACGTGTCAGCCCAAACTAATTAATATAAAAGCCTGTGCCAATGCAGCGTGTGACATTGATTATACTACGACGGTTGATGTTGAGCTTTCAATTAATGGTGTACCTAATCGAACAGTAACTGTTATCGGCGGTAATACAGATGTTTCTTTTTCATACACTACTGCTGATATAGCCAAACTGAGCTTAGATCAAAACTTTGAATGTTTAAATGGCAGTCCAACGGCCTGTGATGTTACTTTTAGTGATACGGGTTTTCAATTTTTATCAAACAGCAGTGTAGGTATTCCTACTCAACTTTCAGGAAAACCTTCAAATATTGGTTATCATAGTTCAACCCTAGAGTTGCAAGCGGTCACTACTAGTCCAATTACCGGAGCGTGTGAGGCGGTTTTAATTGATACTAATGATATCGAATTTTCAGCTATCTGTAGTAACCCAATTGCCTGTGCTGGACAGAAAGTCACTATCAATAATTTAATTTCAGATATGCAAATAGAAACTATTAACAGCGGTGCTACTGCAAGTTATTCACCGAGTGTTAGTTTAGATTTTGGTGATGATACAGACAGTACAGCTACTTTTGTCTTTACATACCCTGACGCTGGTATGGTGCAACTCAATGCTAGGTACAATATTCGTGATGAAAATGGTGACCCGACAGGGGTTTATATGCAGGGCAGTAGTGACATAGTTATACGGCCATTAGGATTTTATGTGAATATTGCGCCGGATGTTGATGGTGATACTACAAATCCTGCTGCTGTAAACTATGACGATGATAAGTTCTTAAAAGCAGGCGAAGATTTTGATGTGATTGTTAAGGCAGTACAATGGGAGTTGGAGGATGATCCTAGTGGAGTTGGGGTACCTCTTAATAACAGTAATTTAAAAGATAATAATGTAACTCCCAATTTTGGTAATGAAATTTTAAATGAAGAGGCAAAGTTGTCTCACAAGTTAATAAAACCAAGCCCTGGAGCTGAAGGGAGTATTTCAGCCGAAAATTTTGATAGTTTTACCTCAGGCCAAAGTTCATTAACCCTAAACTATTCAGAAGTCGGTATTATTGAGTTTTTTGTCAATATTGACAGTGATAATCGCTATCTTGGTACTGAAGATGTTACTGGGTATGTGCCTTTTGTGGGGCGGTTCTACCCGGATCATTTTGAAATTTCAGATGAATTAAATGGTGATATAAGAAGTGTGTGCCAAGCAACATTATTGCCCAATACTTATACCTATATTGGCGAAATGGATAACGCTTCAACTCCTCTGGGGGCTTTAAGGTATGGTGTAGAACCTGGGTTTACACTTACCGCCAAATCATCCATTTGTCTTTTAGGTAACTGTACAACGACCACCAACTATACTGGTGAGTTCATGAAGCTACTTGAAGAGGATGTAGAAAGGGTAGACCCAACTGCAGATGGAACAAAACCTGGGACAGAATTTGAAGACGCACCTAATGAAACTGTTAAAAAGAAAGTGGCTTTAACTGCCCATATTTCAGTTGGGAACCTTGATGAACCAGCACCTAACTTGGGTGTTGTAACTTATGTTTATAACGAAGAAGATCACTATGTCTACAATCATGAACTCAACTCTCAAGTTGATCCATTTACATCAGATCTAAACTTAGAAATATTGTCAATTGAGGATGTAGATGGTGTTAAAGCACTTGATTATACCTCCGATGATGATTTAGATTTTCCGGATGCCATTTTAACTCTTCACCCTGTTGGCACGAATATTCGTTTTGGTCGCTGGGTTATGCAAGATACCTATGGCCCTGAAACCAGTAATATTTCTATGAAGCATTTCATTGAACAGTACGATGGAGATAACTTTGAAATAAATATTGATGAAGCTTGCATTGTGCCGACGATTACCGATAAAAAAACCACCGGAGCAATTCATAGTGGTGGTTTGGACTTGTTTGATTATCGCCTTGTTGATCTTGACACATTAAGTGCTGGTGATACCAATGCAACAGTTGATGATAGTGCTTTTATTGAAGGGGTATTCGAAGCCTTTGTTTTCTCAGCTCCAGGAAGTCCTAATCGAGGGTCTTTAGAAGTTGAATATGAAGTACCCAGTTGGTTAAAATTTGATTGGCGTAACATTGATGATGATTTTGATGGTCCTTACACTGATAACCCGACGGCGATAGTTACATTTGGACTATTCAGAGGCAACGACAGAATCATTTATTGGCGTGAAAAGTAGTCATTTCTCGCTTTTCTCAGAACATCTACACTAAGTAGCCATTTTTTTACTCTTTTTTGCTATTAATTCAAAAAGAAGCAACACAATTCCCCAACTCTGGGGTATGATTGTTCGATCTAACAAAAAATAATTTGTTTCCTTTGTGAACCTGCGACTTTTAAGGACGCTTCATCCTCATGTTTAAAAAAATACGCGGCATGTTTTCCAATGATTTATCAATCGATTTGGGCACAGCTAATACCCTAATTTACGTAAAAGACCAAGGCATTGTACTTAATGAGCCTTCGGTCGTTGCTATTCGTCAAGACCGCTCCGGTGGTTCTAAAAGTGTTGCTGCTGTAGGAACTGCTGCCAAAGCGATGTTAGGCCGAACACCAGGGAATATTGAAGCTATTCGTCCAATGAAAGATGGTGTTATTGCTAACTTTTTTGTTACCGAAAAAATGCTACAACACTTTATTAAACAAGTGCACAGTAACAATTTTTTACGTCCAAGCCCTCGTGTTTTAGTTTGTGTACCTTGTGGTTCTACTCAAGTTGAGCGCCGTGCCATTCGTGAATCAGCCATGGGCGCAGGAGCGCGTGAAGTTTATTTGATTGACGAGCCAATGGCTGCCGCTATTGGTGCCGGTATGCCAGTGTCTGAAGCAACTGGCTCTATGGTGGTTGATATTGGTGGTGGTACCACAGAAGTTGGCATTATCTCGTTAAATGGTGTGGTTTATTCTTCATCTGTACGCATCGGCGGTGATAAATTTGACGAAGCCATTATTAACTATGTTCGTCGTAATTTTGGTAGTTTAATTGGTGAAGCAACAGCAGAGCGTATTAAACATGAAATTGGTTCCGCTTATCCGGGTGACGAGCTAATCGAAATTGAAGTTCGTGGCCGTAACCTTGCTGAAGGTGTACCGCGCAGCTTTACTTTAAATAGCAATGAAATTTTAGAAGCATTACAAGAGCCTTTAACCGGTATTGTTAGTGCTATTATGGTGGCCTTAGAGCAATCTCCTCCTGAGCTTGCCTCAGATATTTCTGAACGTGGCATGGTGCTGACTGGCGGTGGCGCGTTATTAAAAGACCTTGATCGTTTATTAATGGAAGAAACCGGTATTCCTGTGGTTGTTGCTGATGATCCATTAACCTGTGTTGCTCGTGGCGGTGGTAAAGCACTTGAGATGATTGATATGCATGGTGGCGATTTATTCTCTTACGAATAAAATTGTTTAGTTAAGCTTAATACAATATGAACCCTATCTTTAAAGAAGGCCCTTCCTCTCAACACCGACTTGTCTTGGTGTTGATTTTTTCTGGGGCTTTAATTTTCTTCGACCATAAAATGGACAGCTTTGAAGGGGTGCGAGGTAATTTGCAATCGTTAGTCAGTCCATTGCAATATCTTGCTAATACTCCTAAGCAAATGATGACGTGGGCCTCTGAAAATATTGTTTCTCGTCGTCAATTAATGAAAGAAAATCAAGACTATAAAGTTAATGAACTTAAACTTCATCAACGTTTAATGCAGCTTGATATACTTAAGCACGAAAATGAACGCTTACGCTTGTTATTAGCATCGCCACTTCGCTCCGAAATAAAAAAAATGGTTGCCGAAATATTATCTGTTGATAGTGATCCCTATACTCATCAGGTAGTGATTAATCGTGGGGAAAACGATGGTGTTTATGAAGGACAACCGGTACTTGATGAACAAGGAATTGTTGGCCAAATATTACATGTAGGTTCTACCACCAGTAGGGTTATTTTAATTGCTGATGTTACCCATGCGGTGCCTGTAAGAGTAAGGCGCAACGGTATTAGATTAGTCGCCAATGGTACAGGGCAAATTGACAGGTTAAATCATAGCCATGTATCACACAGCGCTGATATTCAAACTGGTGATCTATTAGTAACCTCAGGTTTGGGTGGTAAATACCCAGAAGGGTATCCTGTTTCTACGGTGACCATAGTAACACAAGATTTATCCCGTCCATTTGCCCAAGTTTATAGTCACCCGGTAGCGAAAATAGACCGTTTACGTTATTTATTATTATTATGGCCTGAAAAAACCACTGAAACCTTTGCCGCTAAAAATAAAAATGCGCTTGTGAATAAGGAGAAAGTCAGTGTTAGCAAATAACGGCATTATTATTTTATTTACCCTATTGATTGCGCTGTTAGCTAGCATAATGCCGATGCCCATTAGTTTTGATGTCTTTCGTCCTGACTGGGTCTTAGTGGTTTTATTATATTGGAGCATTGCACTGCCCAATAAAGTTAATGTTATCACCGCGTGGGTGATGGGCTTTATTTTAGATGTATTGCTGGGTTCAACATTAGGTGTACATGCTGCGGCGATGGCAATTTCTGTTTATATCATAGTGGTAAATTTTCAAAAAGTACGCAATTTTTCTCTTTGGCAACAAGCGATGATTATTGGTGTGTCTGCTGCGTTATATCATTTATTGATATTTTGGATGCAGCGCTTTTTAAGCGACGTGGTATTTTTACCCAGTTACCTTTACCCAGTTATCACTACCATAATACTTTGGCCATGGGCATTTTTGTTATTACGTAGAGTAAGAAGACACTTTCGTATTAAGTAGTTTTATCGGTAAAAAATTATGAATAAAAAATTAGTATTGGCTTCACAGTCTCCTAGGCGAAAAGAGCTGTTAGCCCAGTTAGGTTATCAATTTGTTTGCCATCCGGCAGATATTGACGAATCAGTAAACGCTAGTGAAGATGCACTTACCTATGTTCGCCGTATGGCTGAAGAAAAAGCGACAGGTACTGCTATGCTATTAGGCCAGCTAACTGATCATGTTATTTTAGGCTCAGATACTTGTGTAGTCATTAACGGAAAAATACTCGCCAAACCAGCAGACTTAAACGATTGTATCGCTATACTTAGTTTGTTGTCTGGACAAAAACATCAAGTACTCACGGCTATTGCTTTAAGTAGCAAGGGTAGAGTCATTAGTGAAGTGGTTTGTACCGATGTCTATTTTAAACCACTAACAAAAAATGAAATAGTCGCTTACTGGCAAACAGGGGAGCCACAAGATAAAGCGGGGGCTTACGGGATACAAGGAATTGCAGGGCAGTTTGTTCGACGAATTGAAGGAAGTTATTCCGCCGTAGTGGGCTTACCTTTATTTGAAACCGCTCAACTTTTAGCAAAATTTGATGTTTATTCGTCAATTAACAGTATTGAAACTTTCAAGTAGGTAAAGACAGATGACAGGTGAGTTATTAATTAATGTTACCCCAAGTGAAACACGCGTTGCATTAATCGAAAATGGTTTGTTGCAAGAAGTTAATATTGAGCGTGAAGCTAAACGTGGTTTAGTCGGCAATATCTACTTGGGTAAAATAATCCGGGTATTACCAGGTATGCAAGCGGCATTTGTTGATATTAGTTTAGATAAGGCCGCCTTTTTACACGCCTCTGATATTAACTCTAAACTTATCATTGGCCAAAATGATTCAACGGGCGAGTCTTCTTCAAAGAACGAAGCTACCCCTGATATTCGTAACTTGGTCCATGAAGGTCAATACTTAATGGTGCAAGTGGTCAAAGATCCATTAGGTACAAAAGGGGCGCGTTTAACAACCGATATCACCATTGCAGCTCGTTACTTAGTTTTAATGCCTTATACCAGTCGAGCAGGTATATCTCAGCGCATTGAAGCGGTAAGTGAAAGAAAGCGATTAAAAGCTATTATTACCCCTTTTTGTGATGACGAGCACGGCTTTATTGTGCGTACGGCAGCAGAAGGCGCGTGTGAAATAGAGCTTAAGCATGATGCTGAGTTTCTACGTAAAGTATGGCTAAAAGTCGTTGAGCGTAAAAAAAGAAAACAAACTCAGATACCTCTTTATCAAGACTTGTCTGTTGCCCTTCGGATCATTAGGGATTCAGTTGGCGGCTCTTTAACCCGGGTGCGAATTGATTCAAAATTAAGTTATGACGCAATCATTGAATTTGTCCGGGAGTTTATGCCAGAGCTAGAGGATAAAGTTGAATATTATCCTGGTGAACGACCCATTTTTGACTCATTTGATGCCGAAGCAGAGATACAACGTGCCCTGCATCGAAAAATAGATTTAAAGTCAGGCGGCTACCTGATTTTTGATCAAACAGAAGCAATGACCACTATCGATATAAATACCGGTGCCTTTGTTGGTCATCGAAATTTAGAAGACACCATTTTTAGCACTAATATTGAAGCTACCCAAGCTATTGCACGTCAATTACGATTACGTAATTTGGGCGGAATCATTATTGTTGATTTTATCGATATGCACGATGAAGATCATAAACGTAGAGTATTACATAGCTTAGAAGTGGCGATGGCTAAAGACAATGTCAAATTTAGCCTTCATGGATTTTCTGCACTTGGCCTAGTAGAAATGACCCGTAAACGCACAAGAGAATCACTAGAGCATGTTTTGTGTAGTGAATGCTCGTTATGCACAGGAAGAGGAAGCTTAAAGACAGTAGAAACTATTTGTTTTGAAATTCTCAGAGAAATTGTTCGAGTTAACCGAGCGTACCAAGCCGATAAATTTATTGTTTATGCCTCTTCTTCTGTCAGTGAGTTTTTAGTGAATGACGAATACCATAGTTTAGCCGAGTTAGAGGTTTTTATCGGTAAGTCGATTAAAGTTAAGATCGAATCGATGTACAATCAAGAACAATTTGATGTGGTGATGATGTAGCTCATCTACGTTAAAATAGTTCACATTTTCGATAGGCTCTAGATAGGAAAAGTACAGTTTGACGGTATCAAATTTTTCAAACCGCTGGTTAAATAGTATATATAAAAGCATTGCGGTGCTTTTAGTACTATTTGCTGTATTGATCAGCGGATTGCGTTTGATGCTACCTTACGTAGAAAACTACCGAACAGATGTCGAAAATTATATTAATGAGTCATACCAAAGTAAGGTTTCTATCGGTTCATTATCAATGGGTTGGCACAAAGTAGGCCCTGTTCTTATTGCCAATAATGTCAATTTGATTGATGAAGAAGCTGTTCGTTTTACTATTGATAGTATTGATGTCAGAGTTGATTTTTGGCGCAGTTTGCTTTCACAAAAAGTGATCACCGAAAAGTTTATTTTAACAGGTGCCTCGCTGATTCTAGATAAACAAGCGTTACTAAATAAACAAGCTACTCAACAAACTCCTCAATCAATCAAAGATTCTCAATCAGCTAATAACGATGCCCCTGTTTTAGAAGGTTTAGCGGATTTGTTTTATGAGCAAATTGCCCGATTTTCGTTAATCGATAGTAAAGTGGTGGTTAATAATGGTCAGCGACAGCGTACCTTTTTGATCAGCCAATTAAATTGGTTAAACATTGATAAACGCCGAGTAGCTAATGCCGATGTCATTGTTGATGGGCTAACATCAAATAATATTAAATTACAGCTCGATGTTACCGGTAACCATAGCCAAGATATTAGTGGAACCTTATACATTAAAGGTAATAATTTAAATATAACACCTTGGCTAGATAAGGTATTAGCAATAGAAAATGAAAAAACAGATTCATCAATTAATCTTTCTGCGTGGTTAACGATAAAAAATGGTTTAGCGCAACAGCTGCAAGTTGCTTTTGATAATAGTGAAATAAGTTGGCAGCACCAAAACGTCAGACACAGTTTTGCGCTAAATAAAGGACAAATGTTATTAGAAAATCTTAATGATTTAACCCAGCTTAGCGTTACATCATCTGCTTTAGAATTTAGTGCTAATGATCAAGATTGGCAGCCATTGTCTATTCAGGTTAATAGAGACAATGATAATTTGTTTGCCTATCTTTCTTATGTCGATTTATTCAGTACAACTCGCTTGTTTCCATTGTTTTTTGCAGATAATGATATGCGAAATATGATAGATAAATTATCACTTCAAGGTAGCATTCATCAGTTCTATTTACAGAAAAATGCCGATCAATATCAAATATCTGCAGATTTCGAACAATTCTCTAGTGAATTTTATCAAGGTATTCCGGGCATCAAGAATAGCCAGGGCAGTGTGCTTTTTTCCGATAATCAATTGCAAGTCGACTTATCCGCTAAACAAGGTGCTTTAGATTTTGCCCATCACTTTATTCTGCCAATTCCCTATCAACAGTTTGATGCTGATTTAAATATAAGCTTTGATGAACAGGGATGGAAATTAACGTCAAAACAATTATCTCTAATTTCTAATGAAATAGAATTTTCAGCGGATCTTGGTATTAATGTCCCCAATGATGGCTTAGCGAGTATGTCTTTGTTTGCCAGCATGACCAATGGACATGTTGAACTTGCTCACCATTATTTTCCATTAGCATCAATGAGTGATAGCTTAGTTGGTTATTTAAAACAGGGTCTAGTTAGTGGTGACATTGATCAAGCTTTAGTTATTTACCATGGCGCTTTTGCTAACTTTCCTTTTGACGATCAAAGTGGCATCTTTACTGTTGATGCTGAATTATCAGAAAGTATATTTAATTTTGATGATGATTGGGCGAATATTACCAAATTTAATGCAAATTTGAATTTTACTAATAACAGTATGATGATAACCGCACGCTCGGGTGAACTTTCAGGTTTAGACATTACTGGCGTTAAAGTTGGTATCGCAGAGCTGTCTAATGATCCAATTTTAACGGTTGATATAGCACTTATTGATGTTAAACCCGCTAATGTTACCCAATTAATGCTTGATAGTTCTCTTTCAGACTCAGTAGGAAAAATATTGCAGCAGCTAGTCATTAGTAATAACTTTGATGGCCACTTCAATTTAAATTTGCCCCTTGATAGGCCTGAGGATGTTATCGCCAAAGGAACGATTAATTTCTCTGATAACTTGTTGTCATTGCAATCGCCTCAAATAAGTTTTAGCCAACTTAATGGACAGTTAAGCTTTATCAACGATGTTATAAAGGCTGATGATTTAGAACTTGTTTGGCAGCAATTACCTTTATCGATATCAATTGATGCCGGCGATAAAACAAGGCACTTTAATACTAATATCCACATCAATGCTGATTGGCAACAAGAAACTTGGCTTGAACATGTTCCCAGTAAGTTAAAAGCTTACGCTGATGGCCATTTAAAGTGGCAAGGTGATTTAGTGCTTAATTCACATCACGATGGTAATTTTTCCTATAATTTTATTGGCCACTCCACTCTTAAAGGTTTAGCACTGGTACTACCTGAGCCATACTTTAAAACATCACAAGAAAGTACTGATTTTACTGTTAAAGTTGTCGGTAATCCTACTTCGTCAACGTTAGATGTAAATCTAGGTGAACAGTTAAGTTTTTATGGTTTACTCAACCACCAAGAACCACAAGTTGAAGAAGCTGTAACCATTGCCCAAAACAATGTTGAACCAGTCGAAAAAATTGATGTGATTGATCAAGCTAGGCAATTAACCAATGAAACACAAGTATACTTTTCCAGAGCACACTTAGTGCTTGGTAATGAGAAAATGCTACTACCTACAGACGGATTTCACATTACCACCGCACTAGCGGAAGCTGACTTTGAAACTTGGCAGCCATTTGTAAGCGATATACTTGATAGTATTGATGCCAATGAACTGCCTAATATTGCCCAACAAGAAAGAACTGCACAGCAAGGTAGGCAAAATAGTAATATTAATGAACTGCAGTCAAGGCCGTTAATTGCTACTCCTGAGAGAATTAGAGGCTCTATTGATAAACTAAATGTCTTAGGTCAAACCCTGACCAATGTATCGTTTAATGTTTTAGACCAAGAACAGTGGTGGTTATTACAACTTAATGCTAAAGAGGCTAGAACAGAAATAAAGTTTTATCCGTCATGGGAAACGGAGGGAATTGATGTTAAAGCAGATTTTTTACATCTTTCAGCTAATATACAAGAAGACTCCGCACTTAAGGCATTAATTCCAGTTGATGAGCAAGTTACCTTAGCAAATGAAAATATCGCAAAAGATACCTTTATTAATATCCCTCCTATGCGTTTTACTTGTGACAGTTGTCGTATTGATAACCTTGATTTTGGGCTTTTAAACTTCGAAGTGCAGCGACCTGAGCCAACTAAAATCGCACTCACTCACTTTTCTGCACGACGTGGTAAAAGTAAATTATCTCTTAATGGTCAATGGTTGTTTGATGACAGTAGTAATGAACAAATGATTTCAAATACTTCATTAACAGGGCAGTTAACAGTTGATGATATTGAATTTGAAATGGAAAAACTTGGTTTTGCCTCAAGCATAAAAGAAAGCGGCGGAGTACTTGACTTCACCCTTGATTGGCAAGGTGGACCACAAGACTTTTTATTAAGTGAGCTTAATGGAGAGGTAACAGCAAAACTTGACGATGGCGTATTAGCTGATGTTGATGATAAAGGTCTTCGAGTTGCATCAATTCTAAGTTTAGGTTCATTAGCACGTAAACTTAAATTAGACTTTCGAGATATTTTCAGTGAAGGCCTGTTTTACAGTAATATTACCGGTGACTTTACCATTAAAAATGGTGTGATATATACCGAGAATTCCAAACTTAAAGGTGCTGCTGGTGACTTAACCATTAAAGGTAATACGGACTTAGCTGCAGGTTTATTAGATTACCGAATGAATTACAAACCCAACCTAACCTCTAGTTTACCTACTATAGCTTGGATTGCGACACTAAACCCTGTGGTATTTTTAACGGGATTAGCAATCAATGAAATAATAACGGCAACGGTGATTTACGAAGTTGTTTTTGAAGTTACCGGTGATATTGATCAACCTATTGTGCGTGAGGTAGATCGGAAAAACCAAGATGTTAGTGTTGGCAGTTCTACTCCTCCAGAGCATATTAATGACGACAAAAAGACCAATGAAATACCAATAGAGCGACCAAATAAATTTAAAGAGATAAAAACTAGCAGCCACTCTCAAGTAGATCAAAAAAATAATGGAGAGATCAATGGCTAGGCTCTCGGCTATTCAGCTTTGTTCTGTACCTGATGTTAATCAAAATTTGGCGGCAATAGCTCAACAGTTAACTGCACTTTGTCAGCAAGTTAAAGATGATGAACATATTGTGGTTTTACCTGAGTGTTGTTTGTTTTTTGGTGGCAAAGACGCTGAACAATTAAGTTTAGCTCAACAAACACAGCAATCTAATCAGTTAGTTAAGGCTTTAGCCAAACTCGCACAACAATTTAGTATTACCTTAGTTGCAGGTACCATTCCTCTATTAACCAGTACAGGTGAAAAATTTACCAATACTTGTTGTGTATTTTCACCCAAAGGGGTATTGCTCGGGCAGTATGATAAAATTCATTTGTTTGATGTGAATGTTAATGATAGTGAAAAAAACTACCTTGAGTCGAAATATACTGAGGCGGGAAAGTCAGTAGAAGTGGTTGAACAACGAGCAATCACTATCGGTTTATCCGTTTGTTACGATGTTCGTTTTGCTGCTCTTTATAGGAAATTAACTACCCAGGGCGCAACCGTAATCACTGTGCCAAGTGCATTTACTCGAGTAACGGGTAAGGCTCATTGGCAGGCATTATTACAAGCTAGAGCCATTGAAAATCAAGTTTATATTGTTGCCGCAGCACAAGAAGGTATTCATGCCAATGGTAGAGAAACTTGGGGGCACAGTATGATTATTAGTCCTTGGGGAGAGATTTTAGTCTGCAAAGCCTTAGGTGAAGGTTTTATTACCTGTGAGTACCACCAAGAAGCAATTAATCGAGTTCGTGCAGCAATTCCTGTGCATGAACATAATAAGTTTACAGTTGAGTTAAATAAATATGACTAGTGTTATTGATCAAAGTGTTGAGCAAGAGCTCATCGGCGATAGTGGTTTAGATCGAGACTTTTTAAATAAGACCTTAAATAGCATCTATCAGAATAAAGTGGATTTAGCCGACTTGTATTTTCAGTCAAGTCAGCACGAATCTTGGATGCTAGAAGATGGAATTGTCAAAGAAGGCTCTTACAACATTGAACGCGGTGTTGGAGTTCGTGTAATTTCAGGTGAAAAAACCGGCTTTTCTTATTCTGATGATATTTCAGCGCTATCGTTAACAAAAGCGGCAGATGCAGCTAAGGGAATTGCCGATAGCGGGCAAAGTGCTCGAGTACAAATATTTACCCCACAAAAGGGCATTAGTGCCTATCAAGCAATTGAACCATTATCAAGTTTAAGCCAAGAACAAAAAATTACCCTGATGCATGAAGTGGAAGCTCATGCACGGGCAACGGATAAACGCGTTCAGCAAGTTATTGTTAGTTTATCGGGCGTGTACGAAAAAATATTAGTGGCAGCGAGTGATGGTACTTATGCTACTGATATTAGGCCGTTAGTCAGACTTAACTGTTCAGTATTGGTTGAAGAAAATGGTAAGCGTGAGCGAGGTGGCTCAGGAGGTGGCGCTCGCACTGATTACAGTTACTTTTTTGAACTTGTATCAGGAAAGGCTCGATACCTATCGTATGCTGAAGAAGCGGTGCGTCAGGCATTAGTTAATTTAGTTGCGATAGCATCACCAGCAGGTGTATTACCTGTGGTATTAGGCCCTGGATGGCCAGGCGTATTATTGCATGAAGCCGTAGGCCATGGTTTAGAAGGAGACTTCAACCGTAAAGGTTCTTCTGCATTTTCTGGGAAAATAGGTCAGAAAGTGGCCTCAGAGCATTGTACTATTGTAGATGACGGAACTATGGCAAACAGACGTGGCTCATTAAATATTGATGATGAAGGTACACCGGGTCAATATAATGTCCTGATAGAAAAAGGCATCTTAAAGGGGTATATGCAAGATAAACATAATGCCGCATTAATGGGGGTAAAACCTACGGGTAATGGTCGACGTGAGTCTTATGCTCATCTACCTATGCCAAGAATGACCAATACTTATATGCTTGCTGGAGAACATGATCCTCAAGATATAATAAAGTCTGTTAAAAAAGGTATTTATGCGCCAAATTTTTCTGGCGGGCAGGTAGATATCACCTCAGGTAAATTTGTTTTCACCTCTTCAGAGGCTTACCTTATTGAAAATGGAGAGATTACTTCTCCAATAAAAGGGGCGACTTTAATTGGTAGTGGCCCTGAAGCAATGAAAAATGTTTCGATGGTGGGTAACGACCTTAAACTTGATGCTGGTGTTGGTGTCTGTGGTAAAGATGGTCAAAGTGTACCCGTAGGTGTTGGGCAACCAACATTGAAAATAGATGAAATGACTATCGGTGGAACACAATAGGCTCTATTTATGAGTCACTGCTAACTAATAGCTAGACGGTGACTCTTAATTGACTTTAACTTTAACTTTAACTTAGCTTGAAATTAATTATCTTAGTTTTAATCCTGCCCAAGCTAGAGTAAGCGCCCAAACCGCTAGAATGATAAATGTGGTGTGTACAAAGGTAAAATAGGTAATAACAGAAACCCAAGTCCAAGCAGAATTGAACCTCCTTAGATAATCATTAATACTGATACAATGCCTAATACAACAATACCTAAATATAACCAAGGCGACAAGATTAAGTTTAATACCTACCGTGCGTGGTAGTGACCGATACTGGCGGGAGACATTTTCTGAATCGCCAGCATTAACCAAGTAAAAGCAATGCTGGGCAAAAAGATAAGGTTTAAAATGGATGCAAGGGCTGCATATCAAGCTTGTTCAAGAACAATAAATGTTTTAGCTTTTACTAAGATTAGCTTTGAGGTAATTAAATAATACTTTGGTATATTTACCAATTTTCTCAGCTTTTTTCTCTTTTTTAGCTTGTCGAATAAGTTGTTTTAATTTTTGACGTTCCATTTTTTCATTGTTGGTTAAAACTTCTTCAGCTGTCTCATTGTTCCCTTCAATTAAGGCATCTCTGATGTTTTCTAAGTGTACAAATTTTGCTGTTTCTTGTTGGTGTTTATTATTCATTACATCAATTGCGTGATGAATTGGCTCGAGATCTGTTTCCATTAATACTTTGGCCATATGACGGATATGACGACGAACAGCTTCATGTTTGCCTTTGATTTTATCTGCTAATACCATATCTTCTAACAATGCTTCAGTCAGTGGTATTTTACTGCGCTGATGTTTAGACATTTCGACCAAACTTTGTGCGAAGTCCTGCATCTTATGCATTTCTCTTTTTATTTCAGATTTACTTTTTAATTCTTCTTCTAATTCGTCGATATCAGGTGCAGACTGGGGCATAATGTTGTTCATCAATACAATAATTGCTCTTAGTATAACGCAAACTAGCTAAGGCAATATAGCCTAATTAGATCTCAAGCTAGAAAATAAGTGTAAAACTAGCTAAAAAGTAGAGAAATCAATCAAAATGACAGAACAAAATAGTCTTACTGAGCAACTTGAACAAGTAAAGAATCGTGTTAATAAAGTACTTGAATTGGCAAAAGAGTTGGGTGCTGATGGTGCTGAAGTGGCGATGAGTCGTACTCAAGGGCTAAGTGTTGGTACGCGTTTAGGTGAAGTTGAAAATGTTGAATTTACCAATGATGGCGCTTTGGGTATTACTGTTTACCAAGGGGGCAGAAAAGGTAGTGCTTCAACTGCGGATCTTTCAGAAAATGCTTTAAAACAAACAGTACAAGCAGCAGTTAATATTGCGAAATATACCTCAGTTGATGACTGCTCTGGTCTAGCTGATAAAGAATTATTAGCTATGAATCCACAAGATTTGGACTTACATCATCCTAAAGTACTTAGTACTGAGCAGGCCATTGAGTTAGCTAAAGCCTGTGAGAACGAAGCGTTATCATTTGATAAGCGTATTACCAACTCTGATGGTGCCACACTTGATAGTTTTGAAGGTTTTAAAGTTTATGGTAATAGCCATGGTCAATTAGTCGGCTACCCAAGTTCACGTCATAGTTTAAGTTGTGTTGCCATTGCTTCTGATGGCGATGAAATGCAACGTGATTACGCTTACAGTGTTAATAGAGATTTTGATTTATTAGATAATGGCGAAGATATTGGTCGCCAAGCAGCGAAAGAAGTATTGTCACGCTTAAATGCTCAAAAACTACCTACTGGTAAAGTGCCGGTAATGTTTAGAGCTGACGTTGCCAACAGCATTTTTGGTCATTTCATAGCTGCCATTAGTGGTGGAAACCTTTATCGTAAGTCATCATTTTTAATGGATGCACTTGGCTCACAAGTTTTCCCTAAGTTCTTAACTATTGAAGAAAGGCCTCATTTGAAAAAGGCATTAGCCAGTAGTGCATTTGATAGTGAAGGAGTGATTACTCAAGATAGAAACATTATTACCGCAGGTGTTTTAGATACTTATTTATTAACCAGTTACTCTGCTCGTAAGTTAGGGCTTACTACTACAGGTCATGCTGGTGGTATTCATAACTGGTTAGTTTCTTCAAATGGTGGAGATTTTGATGCCATGCTAAAAAAATTAGGCACGGGTCTGCTGGTTACTGAATTAATGGGGCAAGGGGTTAATGTACTTACCGGTGATTATTCTCGTGGTGCGGCCGGTTTTTGGGTAGAAAATGGTGAAATCGCTTATCCTGTTGCTGAAATAACTATTGCAGGGACTTTGCAGAATATTTTTAAAGGCCTCGTGGCGATAGGTAGTGATGTTGATTTACGCGGTAGTATCAGAACGGGCTCTTTAATTATTGAAGAAATGCAAGTTGCAGGGAATTAATTAGAAATGATGACGGGAGGTCTTTGGCCTCCAAAATCCTGAAGCCTGAACACTAAGGACTAGTTATTTTGGACTAGTTATTTTGATAAAAGCTATGTTAGTAATAACGTAGCTGTGCCCAAAAAAGCAAATATACCAACAACATCTGTTATTGTGGTTAATAACACAGTCCCAGCAAGTGCGGGGTCAATGTTCATCCGCTTTAACCCCAATGGAATAAGTACGCCAGCGATACCTGCAGCTGTCATATTCATTAACATGGCAAAGGCAATTACGCCTCCTAACATTAAATCTTGTTTCCAAATGGCAACCACGGTGGCGATAAGAAAGGCCCAAATAAGGCCATTGAGAAAGCCTACAGCCAGTTCTTTTGTTAGCAGTGCACGAGAGTTACTTTCACCTACTTGTCCTAATGCCATACCGCGAATGACTAGAGTTAAGGTTTGATTACCCGCTACACCGCCCATACTAGGAACGAGTGAATTAAGAACAGCAAGAATAGCTAATTGCTCAAATATACCTTCAAATAGGCTAGTGACAGCTACTGCTAACAAGGCGGTAATTAAATTTACGCCTAGCCATACAGAACGCTGTTGAGTGCTTTTAAATACCGGAGCAAATGTATCAGCTTCATCATCTAGACCCGCCATACTCATCATAGTGTGCTCGGCGTCTTCTCGAATAATATCGATGACATCATCAATAGTAATACGACCTAACAGACGACCCGTATCATCAATTACGGGTGCAGATAGCCAATCATAACGTTCAAATAATTGTGCCACTGCGGTATCTTCTATGTCAGCATTTATCGCTTCTATGTCATTATTTATAAGTGATGAAATACTGGTTTCGGTTTTCGCTGTTACTAATGAAGAAAGTGAAACTGCACCGATAAAAATATCATGTCGGTTAACAACATAAAATGAATCTGTTGCGTCAGGCAACTCACCTTTTAATCTTAAATATCTTAAGACCACATCCACAGAAACATCAGGGCGTAAAGTGATGGTATCAGTATTCATGATACCGCCAGCGGTATCTTCGTCAAAAGACAATGCCGTTTCTACTCGGGCTCTATCTTGGCTATCCATACTATTAAGTACTTCACGATAGACGCTGTCAGGCAATGTTCGTAGTACTTCTGCTAAATCATCAACGTCCATACCTTCGGCAACAGCAGCTAGTTTTTCAGGTCGCATGCTTTTAAGTATGCCTTTACGGACAGACTCGTTGAGTTCTTCTAGTACTTCACCGTGATTGTCAGGATCTATCAATTGCCATAGAACTGAGCGTGTTTTTATCGGAGATGACTCAAGGATAAGAGAAATATCGTAAGAGGGCATGTTTTGCAGTAGTTTACGAACAGCAACAAACATGCCGCTGCCAAGTGCTTTATTAACTTCTTGTAGACGTTGTTGATTAATCTCTTCTGATATTTCTGGCATATATCAGCCTTTTTCGTCAATGTTTGGGAAAGTAATACCGATAATGATAGCCGTTAAGATGGTTTATCTTATCCATCTTCTGCGAATAAAGTTTATCGCAACTTTGTGTTATTATCAGCTTTTTTATTTTATTTGAGCAGATAAACTGATTTTATTTACAATAAATTTTTGCTTATGTGGTGCTTCAAATCAGAATAAATTCAATTTATTCTGATTCATCAAATTTATCGGTAAATAACTGAGTTATATTTTTTAATGCTTGTTCTGCATCTTCACCTTGGGTGATAACTTTTACACTTTTACCTTTTGCTCCTGCTAATAACATTAAGGCCATAATACTACTGGCATCTGCTTGTTTACCTTCAAGTTCGATAATGATTTTAGCTTGGAATTTCATACTCAATTGTGCAAGTTTTGTTGCAGCCCTTGCGTGCAATCCGAGTTTATTGGTAATAATAAGCTCTTTTTTAAGAATTTTCATATAAGGTCTAATTATTAAGCTAGCTAAGTGCTAGCTACTTCAATATCACGATGATGTGTTTGAATATCATCACGTTCTTTTCGAAAATTATTGGCAAGTAACTCAGCGATGTAAACTGATCGATGTTTGCCTCCGGTACAACCTATAGCGATTGTGACATAACTGCGGTTATTTCTTTCAAGGTGAGGCAACCATGTCATCATAAAGCTATTAATTTGCCAGATAAATTTAGTGATAATAGGTTGACTGGCTAGAAAGTCTTTAACTGGTTGATCTAAACCTGTCATGCCCTTTAGCTCTTTTTCCCAAAATGGATTAGGTAAGAATCGAGCATCAAAAACAAAATCTGCATCAACGGGAATACCATGTTTATAACCAAACGACTCAAAAACTAAAACCATTGCACCTGTTTTTTTGCCTAAAATACGCTCTCTCACTAAATCAGCGAGTTGATGAGGAGTGAGTTGACTGGTATTTATATACAAGTCGGCCCGGGTGGATATTGGTTCAAGTAATTCTTTTTCTAGGGTAATCGCTTGGTCTAAAGCAACATTGTGTTTAATTAAAGGGTGTAAGCGGCGTGTTTCGCTAAACCGCCTAATTAAATCGTTATTATCGGCATCAAGATATAGAATGTTAAGTTCAACTGCACTGGGTAAGTATTCGATTATTTCAGGGATATCTGCTGGATCTTTAGGTAAATTACGGACATCTAAACTTACCGCAACAGTTTCATTGTCGTTTATCACGGTATGAATTAACGCCGGAAGTAAATTAATTGGAATATTATCAACACAATAGTAGCCTAAATCTTCTAGTACTCTAAGTGCAACAGATTTACCTGAGCCAGAACGACCACTGACGATGATGAGTTTCATATCTCTACCTAAATACGTTAATTTTGTGTGAGTTAGTAGACTAACTTATGGTTTGAATAAGTCCAAAAAGCTGCTCGTTTGTCCGGCATTTTCTGATCAATTTACCATTATTTTTATTGCTAAATAATTTAGCAATACTTTGAAGGGTGCTTAAGTGCTCATCACAACTATCTTCTGGGACAAATAGCGCAATGAAGATATCAACTGACCGATTGTCTATAGCATCAAAGTCAATCGCTTGCTCTGAGGTAATTAAAACCGCTATTACTTGTTGAGTATTGTTGAGTCGACCATGGGGTATCGCAATACCATTGCCAATTCCCGTACTGCCCATTTTTTCCCTTTCCATTAAACTATCAAGTAACTGATGCTGATCTAGATCGGGAATTTTATTAACGGCAAGAGAGCAAATTTTCTCCAAAATGCGTTTTTTGCTATTAATAGGTACACAGCAGCAAGTGCTGTCAAGGGTTAGAATGTCTTGCAACTTCATCATATATTTCTGCGATTGGTAGGGCCGAACTTAATTTTTACTTTCTTACTTAAATCAATAATTATAATAATTACTAGGTAAGAAAGTAAAAGTTATCAATAACTAATGATTATTGATTTTTCCTTTGTATTTTAAAACTTGTTTATCAAGTTTGTCTATCAAAGAATCAATAGATTTATACATGTCTTCATTGTTGGCAGATGCAAACATTTCATTACCTTTGAGGTGTATTGTCGCTTCTGCCGAATGTTTGAGCTTTTCGACAGTTAGTACAATATGAACATTGTTAAAGTGATCGAAATGTTTTTCTAACTTGGTGAACTTGGTAGTAACGTATTCACGTAATGAACTGGTAATTTCTACATGGTGACCGGTAAGATTAATTTGCATAAACAATATCCTTAATAATGATAATTAACACTCGTGTCTTGTTAAAGTAAGCTTTTTCTCTGGTTTGAAGGTGGAATAGTCAAAGATTCACGATACTTTGCTATTGTCCTTCTTGCTACATTAATGCCTTGATCTGCTAATAAATCAGCTATTTTGCTGTCGCTTAGCGGTTTAGCCGGTATTTCTGCCGCGATTAGCTTTTTGATTAATGCTCTGATAGCGGTTGATGAACACTCTCCTCCATTTTCGGTACTAACATGACTTGAAAAGAAATATTTAAGTTCAAAAATACCTCTTGGGGTATGCATATACTTTTGAGTGGTTACTCGAGAAATTGTCGACTCGTGCATTTCAACTGCTTCAGCAATATCGTTAAGCACCATAGGACGCATTGCTTCAGCACCGTATTCGAAAAACCCCTGCTGGCGTTGTACTATACAGTTCGATACTTTTAACAGGGTTTCATTGCGTGCTTCTAGCGATTTAATAAACCACTTTGCATCTTGAAGATTAGTACGAATAAACTGATTGTCCGTTGTTGACTTCATTGTGCGACTTAATGCCGCATATTGTTGGTTTATCGATAGCTTTGGTGCGGTATCAGGGTTGAGTTCAACGATCCAACGACCATTTTTTTTCTCTACAGACACATCTGGAATAACGTATTGATCATCACTCTTAACAACAGCATCACCAGGACGTGGATTTAATGATTGGATAAGGCGCATTACTTCACGTAATTGATCTTCTTTTAATTTTGTTTTTCGCATTAATTGACGATAATCACGGCTACCGAGTAAGTCTATATATTCGGTAATAACTAATTTACTTTCAGCCAGCCAAGGGGTTGCTCTATCAAATTGGTTAAGTTGTATTAACAAACAGTCAGAAATCGATTGGGCTGCAACACCTATGGGATCAAACATATTAATACGTTTTACTACTGCAACAATTTCGTCGAGTTCAACATCGTCTTTGGCAACACTCTCAAGAATATCTTCACATGTTACGGTTAAATAACCGGCGTCATCAACGGCATCGATAACTGCTGTTGCAATCGCTCTATCGGTATCGCTAAACGGGGTTAGTTCCATTTGCCAGCGTAGATGGTCTTGAATTGAATCAGTTGTCTCTCCTTGATAAGTATAGTCTTCAGAAGCTGGGCCACTAGCGCTACCAGTACCTGACGTTGAAGTACCGGCACTGTAGGACTCATCCCAAGTGGTGTCCATATTCAATTCATCAGGGATATCAGTTTTTTCCATCGCTTCGGTGGTGCTAATTTCATCAATGGTTGGGGTGGAGTCTTCACTGCCATCTTTAGTGGTTGTTTGTTCAGGGGAAGGTGAAACAGTGAACCCTTCTTCTAAATGATCAGCTTTATCTTCACTATTTGTTGGGGTACTTTCTTCAACTTCTAGCAAAGGGTTACTTTCCAGTGCTTCTTGAATTTCTTGTTGAAGATCCAACGTCGATAACTGCAACAGCTTGATGGCTTGTTGCAGTTGTGGCGTCATTGTTAAATGTTGTCCGATACGGAGTTGTAGTGTAGGGCGCATCTACCTTTATAATTTTCCTAGTTGTTTAAATAAAGCATAGTTTAAGTTATTAAGTTAGGGGAAATATTCTTAATATAAATTAACTTCTTAGTATGGCTATCACTATAGCGTGAATTGTTCGCCAAGGTATACATCTCTTACATGCTGATTTGCAAGTATTTCAGCTGCGTTACCTTCAGCAATCAATTCACCATGACTGACAATATAGGCATGTTCACAAACGTCGAGTGTCTCTCTAACATTATGGTCGGTAATTAATATGCCAATACCACGTTCTTTTAAGTGAATGATTATTTTTTTAATGTCTCCTACCGATATAGGATCAACCCCGGCAAAAGGCTCATCAAGTAAAATAAATTTAGGATCTGCCGCCAAGGCTCTTGCTATTTCAACACGGCGGCGTTCGCCACCTGAAAGGCTCATACCCAGATTGTCTTTAATATGACCAATATTAAATTCTTCTAATAAATT
>JALJPB010000033.1 GCA_022969175.1 Colwellia sp.
TGCTAAGTGACGATCAATACAGTTGTAGCTGACATTTAATTTGCCACCTGAGAACCACTTAATATCAGCTGTTTTTAGATCTACATTGGAAACACTATCCCAAGGCTGATACCAATCAAGAAACTTATTTGCTTGCTCTGCCCAAAATACTTCAGGCTGTTCAATTGATTGTTTATACATCGCATCATAAGTAGCGCTATCAATATGAGTATGCGCCTTTGCTTGTTCTAATATGGGATAACAACTTTTTAATTCTTGCATGTGCAGTCCTTCATTTCTTACGTAAAAATACTTGTAATATCAAAACAATAATATTTTCACTATCAACGAAACTATGCTCTAGTAGATTGATAATATTTAATTAGTTCACGAGTAGAGCTATCGTGTCCTTGATTAATAATACCGTTATGTAGTTCTACTTCTATCTTATTCGCTAAACCTTTACCTAACTCAACACCCCATTGATCAAAAGAACAAATTTGCAAAATGATCCCTTGGACAAATATTTTATGCTCATATAATGCGATTAAACTACCTAAACTTCTTGGCTCTAATCGCTTTAATAACAGAGTATTAGTTGGACGATTACCCTTGTGTACTTTATGAGGAGCAACTTTATCAATATAACTTTGTACCCTACCTTTCGCTTTCAAATCTGCACGAACTTGTTCCTCGTTCACACCTGACATTAAGGCTTGAGTTTGAGCAAAGAAATTAGCCATCAACGTTTCATGATGCCCTTTAATTGGCGTAACACTTTCAACAGAACCAATAAAATCAGCTGGTACTACGTTATTACTTTGATGTAGATATTGATAAAATGCATGCTGACCATTAATACCTAATTCTCCCCAAATAGAAGGAACAGTTGAATATTCAACAGGATTACCGTCCCAAGTCACTGACTTACCGTTACTTTCCATTTCGGCCTGTTGCATATAAGCAGAAAGCATATGTAGCGGTTGATCATAGGGTAAAATGGCTTGAGATTGTGATCCAAGAAACGTGCAATTCCACACACTTAATAATGCTAGAATTACTGGTGCATTATTCCTTAAAGGTGTTTGTTGAAAATGCAAATCCATTTCATGTGCCCCTTCGAGCAACTCGATAAACTTGTCATAACCTAAATCTAATGCAATAGGTAAACCAATTGCTGACCACAGCGAAAAACGCCCACCTACCCAATCCCACATATCAAATATATTTTCTTGAGTAATACCAAACTCAACGGCATTTTTTTTGTTTGCACTGACCGCTACAAAATGTTTTTCAACAGCCTTTTCATCAAAAGAAGATGAGATGAGCCATTTTCTCGCAGTGTTTGCATTAATCATTGTTTCTATCGTAGTAAATGTTTTACTTGATACAATAAAAAGTACTTTCTCAGGATTAAGCGGCCTTAATACATCAGCGATTTGTGTTCCATCAACATTAGAAACATAATGAATGTTTAAACTATTATCACTGTATTGTTTTAATGCCTCTGTAACCATTTGTGGGCCTAGACTAGAGCCTCCAACACCAATATTAACAACATCGGTTATACGTTTACCGGAATAACCGCACCAATGTCCTTCTCGCACTTTAGCACTAAAATTTTTCATTTTTGCTAAAGTACTCTCTATTTGGTCGGTAATATTAATACCATCTAATAATAACGGTTTCTTTGTTCTATTTCTCAGAGCTGTATGAAGAACTGCTCGATCTTCAGTTCGATTTATTCGTTCTCCATCAAACATTTTTTTCCGCCAAGTTTCCAATTCACATTCATTGGCTAGCGCAACCAATTTAGCCATGGTCTCTTCAGTGACTAAGTTTTTTGAATAGTCTAAGAGTAAAGTTGGTAGTTTTATTGAAAATTTATTGAATCGCTGGCTATCTTCAGCAAATAATTGATTAAGGTGTGATTGTTTAGTTTTTTCAGCATGATTAAGTAAAGCTTTCCAGCTAGGTAATGATGTTCTACTCATTAGGTTTCCTGTTATTTGGTAAGCCAATTAAATGGCTAAGTACAAGTCTGTTGATTGAGCTAGGAGTTGTATTGAGTCAATATAAAATCATTAAAAGCCTGATTATCTATAATTGCGCCATCATGTTGAATAACACAAGCTGAAAGTCTACATGCCTGTTTAATCGCATCAACAGCTGAAAATTGGTTAATTTTGGCACTTATAAAAGCACTATTAAACGAATCACCCGCGGACGTTGTATCAATCACATTTTCGATAGGGTCAATATCAACAATAAATTGCTCTGTTGTAGAGCGATAGAAAACGCCATTAGCACCATTTTTTATGATCAACTCATCAATAGAGTAGTCATTAAAAAAAGTATCAAGCTCCGAAAAAGATCTAGATTGATAAAGTAAAAAGAAATCTTCAACACCAGCAAAAACAATATCACTTTGCCTAAAGGCTTTGTCGAATTGTCGTTTAGCTTCATCATGACTCTGCCACAGTCGACTACGAAAGTTTGAGTCAAAAATAATCTGAGTACCTGCATTACGTAAATCAGCAATAAGTTGCCAAAAGCTGTTTCGCTCTTTTTCATCAATAATAGCAATGGAAATTCCTGAGAAATAAAATAAGTCACATTGGCTAATAAGTGAATCTTTGTCATTATCGCTGAGTTGCGAAATGGTTACTTTGGCAGCAGAGGTATCACGCCAATAAACAAAACTGCGCTCCCCTTCATCTGAAGTTTTAATAAGATATGCACCCGGCTGTTTATTACATACTCGTTTTACTAAGTGAGTATTGATGCCATTATTTAAAAAACAATCAACCATGGCATCACTCATAATATCGTCACCAACCGCAGTTAAAATAGCAACATCGGTGTTGTTTTTTTGTAACCTTTTTAAGTAAACCGCCGTATTATAAACATCACCAGCAAATGATTGTTTATAGTTACTATTTTCTGTATTAGGTGAAAACTCAACCATACACTCACCCATAACGACAACTTTTTGCATCTTAATGAAATCCTGTAAAGCTATATTGCAAAATGAACTTGTATGATATCATACAAGCACAATCCATCAAGCAAAAACCGAAAATTGAATAATATTTCAACAAAAATAAAGATTAAGTTAAATAAATCACCAAAATACTGTAATATCATGATCAGACAACATAAAAACACATTAAAGGAGATTTGCTTTGACATTAGAGGCATTTAATATTGGACAAATACAGAGCTCTCGCAGCCTAACCAATGATTTAGTTGAGTCTCTTAGGAGCAAAATTTTAGGTGGCAATTTGCCTGCAGGTACAAAATTACCCGCAGCAAAAGATATCGAGGAGCAAGCAGGCGTTAGCCGCAGTGTGGTTCGCGAAGCTGTCGCTGCTTTAAAAGCAGAAGGTCTTATTATAAGTCGCCAAGGTGTTGGCATGTTTGTCGCTAACAAGTCACAAATTCAGCGTTTTGAAATTGATACTAAAGAGTTTGGCTCAGTAGAAGATGCGGTTAAAATACTTGAATTGAGAATGGCGGTTGAATTAGAAATGACCTCTATGGCAGCAAAAAATCGCACCGACACGCAAATGACACATATTTGGGATTGTATTGCAAAATTTGATAGTCAAATAGACCAAGGAAACGATGCAGTAAAAGAAGACCTTGCTATTCATTTAGCGATTGCTGATGCCTCAGGCAATCCTTACTTCGCAAGGTTTATAAAGTTTATTGGTGAAGGTGTTATTCCTGCCAGAGAAATTATTACCGACAACGAATCAATGGTAGACTCAGATGAATATTTGAAAATAATTCAAACTGAACATAAAAAAATAGCCGAAGCGATTGAAGCGAAAGAATCTGAAGTAGCGCGCTACGCAACATTAGAACACTTAGGCAATAGTCGTAAACGTCATTTAAAAATCATCAATCGCATGAAAAAATAGTAAAATAGTAAAACTTTGGCCCAATCTGTTATTTTGTTTAATAAAAGAATGGGCCATTTTTTTGCCTTATGGATATCATTATCAAATCAAATTGGCACTACTTATTCATTCAGTTCGACTGTTATACCTTCTATTACTATTTTAACAAACCAAAGTACCTTGGTAAAAATTCACTAATAGCAGGAATATAAGTTACCAACATTAAGGCAACAAACATCGCAAAATAAAGCGGTAACATCGGTCTGATAATTTTCTCAATTGACGTTTTAGCGACAGAGCAACTAACAAATAATACTGCTCCAACTGGTGGCGAGCACAAACCTATAGACAAATTCAGCACTAACATAATGCCAAAATGTATGGGTGACATACCTATACTTTCAGCTACGGGTAAAAAGATAGGTGTAAATATCAGCACTGCTGGCGTCATATCCATAAATGCTCCTACCAAAATCAGGGTTAGGTTAATAATCAATAAAATGATCAACGGATTTTCGCTTATGGTTAACAAAGATTCACTGATTATTTGTGGAATGTTCTCATAGGACAAAATCCAAGACATTGCCGACGAAGCGGCAATTAAAAACATCACTATCGCTGTAATACCTCCTGCACGTAAAACCAAATCTGGTAAATCACTCAGCTTTATTTCACCATATACCACCACAGCTAAAAACAGTGAATAAAGTACCGCAATAGCACCCGCCTCTGTTGCCGTAAATACTCCACCAATAATGCCGCCAATAACAATAAAAAGTAGTAGAAAACTAGGCATCGCTGCAGCAATTTTATTTATCACTGTTTTAAATGGTAAAACCTGACCTCTTGGATAACCTTTCTTAACTGAATAGAGCGAACAAACTAACATCAAGAAAAAAGCAACTAGTAAGCCGGGTAAGTAACCTGCGACAAATAATGCCGATATTGATACGCCACCACTTGCGATAGCATATATGATCAAAATATTACTCGGCGGAATAATCATTCCTGTTGTTGCCGCTGTCGCCGTTACTGCAGTAGCAAAATTTCGATCATAGCCATTCTTTTCCATTTCGGGGATCATAAAACTACCAATAGCGCTCGTCGCGGCAACAGCTGAGCCGGAGATACCACCAAACAAAGTACATGATAAAACGTTAACTAATGCTAATCCGCCAGGCAGCATACCAATCAATGCCATAGCACACTCAATTAACCGTTTTGCTACGCCACCACTGCCCATAATTAGGCCCGATAAAATAAAAAATGGGATAGCTAACAAAGCGAAACTATTAACCCCGCCAATCATACGCTGAGCAATAGTTGTAACCGCAGGAACAAAATCAATACTGAACAACATAGTGACTAAAGTCGCAATACCGATGCTAAAAGAGATAGGCACATTGAGAAATAATAGAATAAAAAAAGTAACGATTAATAATAAACCACTGATTTCCATTATTGTATTTCCTTATTAATTGTCGCTTCACATTTTAGTACTTCATTTACTGACTTTTTACTTTCCAACTTAGTTTTAATTAGTGTTAAACATTCAACTAGCGCATAAAAACAGAACAATATGCCAGAGATTGGTAGTACAAGATAAATCAGTCCCATCGGCAGACTTAATGCGGGTGAAATTTGCACCGGATGATAGCTCAAATTCACTAATTGACTGCCACCAACCACTAAAACTAAGGCTGAAAAAATAAAAACCATGATGTGTGAAAAAAGAGCAGCGATTTGCTGTTTTTCAGAACACATTTTATTGGTCAAAATATTTAGTCCTAAATGTGCTTTAGTTCGATAACAATATACCGCTCCTATCATGCTTATCCATATCAGTAAAAATCGCGCAATCTCTTCTGATGTTGAACTAGGCGCTTGTAATAGATAACGTGAAAAAACTTGCCACGATACCGCCACAACAATCAGCGTCATCAGCACCATTAACGATCTTTCGATAATACGGTCTAATCCAGTAATTAACTTACTCATGAGCAGCCCCTTGAGAACTATCGAGGTAAACTTGTTTGATTTTCTGCAACAATTCACCGATTTCAGTATCTTTAAACGTTGCATGAAACGGCGCTACCGCATCAAAAAATGGTTGTTTATCTGGGTATATCACTTCAACACCTGCTACTTTCACGGCTTCCAAAGCATTTTCTTCGGCTTTCATCCACAGAGACTTTTGAAATTCAACCGCATCACTCATCGCAAGTTTTAGCCATTGCTGTTGTTCAGGATTAAGGGCGTCAAAGATATGTTTACTTGCGATGATCACATCGGGTACGGAAGTATGTTCATTTAACGAATAATAAGGGCATATTTCATAGTGATGAGACAAATAATAGCTTGGTGGATTATTTTCAGCACCATCCACAACGCCCTGTTGCAGTGCGGCGTATAATTCTCCCCATGAAATAGGCGTAGCGGCACCGCCAAATGCCTCGATCATTTTAATGGCTGTTCGGCTACTCATTACACGAATTTTTTTACCTGTTACATCATTTGGAGTTCGTACTATGCTTTTACAAGTATAAAAACTTCGGCTACCTGCATCAAAATAACCAAGTCCAGTTAAGTTGGCTTTTTCGGTACTCGATAAAATATTTTGGCCAACCTCACCTTGTAAAACACTCCAACGATGAGAGCGACTGCTAAAAATATAAGGTAAACTGTATATCTTCATTTCAGGCACAAAACCCTCAATTGCCGCAGCAGAAACTTTGGTCATTGCCAAGCTACCAATTTGCAACAATTCAACCATTTCTCGCTCTGAACCGAGTTGGCCATTGGCATAAAGTTTAAGGGACATTGTCCCCTGCGAATAATGGCTAAGACGCTCAGACATATGAACAAGTGATTTATGAACAACATGCTCAGTATCTAATGTATGTCCAACTCTTAAAACGAGTTCGTGTTTTGATTGAACACAACTCGTCAAAAATAATATTGGCAGCAAAAACACTATTAATTTGATCAAACTAAATACCACCTCAGAAACAACATGAGCTGACTCAAGTAGCCAACTCAAATATAACTTATACAAATACACAATAAGCTAATTATCTTAACTCATTCGGCATATATTTATCCATGTCATCATAGTCAAGATTTTCGCCTGCCATGCCCCAGATAAAAGAGTAGTTTGACGTACCCGCACCACTATGAATTGACCATGGAGGAGAAATGACCGCTTGTTCATTGCCTGTCCAAATTAGTCGTGTTTCTTTCGGCTCGCCCATAAAGTGAGATACAGCTTGGTCCTCAGCCAAATCAAAATATAAATACGCTTCCATGCGACGATCATGTTGATGAGCTGGCATAGTATTCCACACACTGCCTGGTTTTAAACACGTCATACCCATTTGTAACTGACAGGTTTCAACGACACCGTTAATAATCAATTGGTAAATAGTGCGTTCATTAGATGTTTCTAATGAGCCTAATTCCAATACGTTGGCATCTTTACGAGTAACTTTCTTTATTGGGTAAGCTTTATGAGCTGGCGCAGAGTTTAAGTAAAAACGTGCTGGTGTGGCGCCGTTTTGGCTAGAGAATACCACTGACTTATTACCTGCACCTACATACAATGCTTCTTTATTATGTAAAACAATCTCTTCACCATCAACAATCACAGAGCCTGTTTCACCAACATTTATAATACCTAATTCGCGACGGTCTAAAAAATTCTGCGCTTTTAATGGGTCGATAGCATCTAGCGATATTGATCCAGTTACTGGAACCACACCACCAATAATGTAACGATCGTAGTGGGTATACACCAATTTGATTTTGTCTTGCTGAAACAAATCTTTGGCTAAAAAATTTTCGCGTAATTGTTGGGTATTGAAGTTTTTTGCTTCATTGTGACCCACGGCATATCTATTTTCGTAATCAATACTCATAATTTTATTTTCCATTATCTAGCTAACCAACCGCCATCTACAGCCAATACATGACCATTTACATAATCACTTGCTTGCGTTGCAAGAAAGGTTACCGCTCCAACTAACTGTGAAGGTTCACCCCACTTTCCAGCAGGGATTCTTTTTTCAATATCTCGATTTCTATCAGCATTATCTTGTAAAGCTTGAGTATTATCAGTACGAAAATATCCTGGAGCAATAGCATTAACTTGTACATTTGAAGCAGCCCATTCGTTGGCTAACGCTTTAGTTAAGCCAACTACTCCGTGCTTACTTGCTGTATATGCAGGAACCGTAATTCCTCCTTGAAAAGACAGCATAGAAGCAATATTAATGATTTTTCCTTGCTTGTTTTCTAACATTTGTTTACCCACTAGCTGGCACAATAAAAAGACAGAGTTTAAATTAACATCGATAACTTTATTCCACTCATCCAGTGGAAAGTCCGCCGCAGGATGACGTGCAATAGTGCCGCCATTATTAACCAATACATCAATGTTATTCACCTTCTTATACGCTTGAGCAACCAAAGTTCGTATCTCTTCAGGTTGTGATAAATCAGCAGCCAAGCAATAGGATTTCTGTCCTAGTTGCTCAATTAATGCCGCCGTTTCAGAAGTACCACCAATACGCGAACTACAGCAAATAATATCGGCCCCTGCTTGCGCAAGACCTACAGCAATCGCTTGTCCTAAGCCTCTACTTGCGCCTGTAACTAGCGCTATTTTTCCCTTTAAAGAAAAAATATTTTGATCTGAACCTGTTGCCATGTTCGTCTCCACTTATCAATTTTGTAAACTCAATGCGAAGATATCAGTCTTCATGTTATCATACAAGTAGATATTAAAATATTTACCGGATTCATTTGAATTGACGTTTCACCTCATATTGCGCTAGTTGCTTAAGGTGGATGGTAACTAATCAAGTTAAAAGCTATTACCAAATCGTCACTTGTATGATATCTTACAATCAATAGTCGTTTAATTGATAATAAAGGTAAGTTGAATGAAAACCTTAAAAACTGCTCCTAAAATAATATTGTTAGGCTTAACTGCCTTATTAAACTCCAGTTGCGCTCAGCAGTCTGCTGTAAAATCGTCGCAAGAAAATCAACAACAAGCTCTAGAAGGTAACGAATTAGTCGCTAAAAATAACCGACAAGTAAAAGCTTACGCTAAGTTTGTTCCTATAAGAGAAGATGATTTTGCTTGGGAAAATGATCTTGTCGCATTTCGCATGTATGGTCCTTCCTCTTTAGCAACACCGACCAAAGCAGCTAGTGGCATTGATTGCTGGTTAAAACGAGTAGATTATTCTGTTATCGATAAATGGTATGACAATTATCAACAGAAAGTCAGTTACCATACTGATTGGGGCGAAGGTCACGACCCTTATCATACAGGCACTTCTCGCGGTACTGGTGGAACAGCAATTTGGATAGACGACATGCCATATCCTGCCGGTACTTTTATTGCATCACGTATTATCGATAACAACCCCGAAAAAGTTGTTTTTGAACTTGATTACATTTGGCAAACCAAACTTGGTGAAATATCAGAAACCAAACACATCAGTCTAGCGTTAGGCTCGCAACTATTTGAAGTGACTTCAAGTTTTTTACTCAATGGCCAACCAGCTAAAAATTTAAGTATTGCCATTGGTGTAGCCACTCACGACGAAGCAGCCAAAGTAAGCAGAGATAAAAATTCTGGTTGGATAGCTGCCTGGGAATATATTAAAGGTTACCACTTGGGTACCGGAGTGGTAGTTAAACCGGAAGACATTGATAGCATTGTTCACCGACCATCTACCAAGAAAGATGAAAGCCATATTTGGCTTATTTCACATACTAATGAAAATGGAAAATTACATTATGCCGCAGGCTATGGCTGGGAACGTGCAAAGCAAATCACGTCTTTGCAGCAGTGGCAACAATATTTAACCAATTATTCAATAAATTAAGTAGTGCATAAGTTGATCTATGATGAAAAATAACACCTTTATAAAAAAGAAATTCGAGCTATTTGTATTAACCGCTTTGCTATCGACATTTATGTTAGTAAGCATCAACGCGTTCGCAGCAATCAATAAACCCAATATTGTGATCATCTATACCGATGATCTTGGCATTGGCGATGTAAGCGCTTATAAAATGGGCAAACTATCAACGCCAAATATCGATAGTATTGCCGACCAAGGGATCCGATTTACTAATGGCTACGCGACAGCAGCAACCTGCACACCGAGTAGGTTTTCACTACTAACCGGACAATATCCTTGGCGTAAAGGGGCGGCAATTTTACCTGGTGATGCCCCGTTATTAATTGACCCAACAAAAATAACCTTACCAAAAATGTTAAAAAAAGCGGGCTATAGCACTGCAGTTATTGGCAAGTGGCACTTAGGTTTAGGTAATGGTCAAATTAACTGGAATGAACACATAATATTAGGCCCTAATGAAGTAGGTTTTGATTATTCATATATTATGGCAGCCACCAACGATAGAGTACCTAATGTTTACGTTAAAAATGGTGATGTTGTTGGTTTGGAAAAAAACGACCCTTTGCAAATTAGTTATAAAAATAATTTCGCTGGTGAACCAACGGGTATAGACAATCCTGAGTTATTAACCAAGATGACTTTTAGTAATGGCCACTATCACAGCATTAATAATGGAATATCGCGTATCGGCTATCAAAAAGGCGGTAAAAAAGCACAATGGATTGATGAGGAAATGTCTGATTTATTTTTAGCTGAAGCTCAAAATTTTATTAAAAAACATCAAGCTGAACCTTTCTTCTTATTTTACACATTACACCAACCTCATGTGCCTCGAGTACCCAACCAACGCTTTGTTGGCAAGTCAGGCCAAGGAGCGCGTGGAGACGCTATTTTAGAAGCCGATTGGGCAATAGGTGAATTTTTATCAACACTCGATGAATTGGGTTTATCTGATAATACTTTAGTAATTTTCTCATCTGATAACGGCCCTGTGTTAGATGACGGCTACCACGACGAGTCTGTAACCAAGTTGGGAGAGCACACACCTTCAGGCAGTCTTCGTGGCGGTAAATACAGCTTATTTGATGCCGGAGCTCATATTCCTTTTATAGTGCGTTGGACTAATAAAATAAAACCCGCCATATCTGATGCTCTTGTATCACAGCATGATTTGTTAGCCTCATTAGCCAGCTTACTTGGTCAAGAAATTGAGAAAAACTCCGATAGTTTGAACCTAATGGATACCCTATTAGGGAAATCTGATAAAGGTCGAAAATCACTTATTGTACAAGCTTTAGGTGGACGAACCGCATATAGAGAGGATAATTGGATGCTTATTCCTCCGTATTGGGGTGATGAAAAATTAGCAAAGGAAAATATCGAAACCGGTGCTTGTTCTTGCTATCAGTTATATGAACTAAAGACAGATCCAGAGCAAACAGCAAACCTAGCAGATAAATATCCAGAAAAAACCAAAGCGATGTATGATAACTATCGTCGCATTATTGAAAGTGACAACAACTAAGGAACATGATGTGGCTACATCATAGGTGGAGTGCTTTCGTGATTTAAACCATAACAGTTCAATAAAGTATTAGTGGCGATAGCACATGCCAACTTAAAATAAATAGACAAATGTCTAATAGAAAAGCTCTAAAGCTATTCATCGCTTTATTGAATAGATAAGCTCTGCCATATGGTAGGGCTTACTTTTATCAATGCCTCCAGTTTAACTACACAAATTCAACTTCCTATAACGTCTGCGGTATTAATAAATATCTAGTCCCTAAAATTTAAAAACTACTAATAAACAAATATTAAGCCTATGTCATTCAAATGATTGCCTTCATTAAACGCTATAAGTTCTAGGCTAAAAAATACACATTTTAATATCTTGCCCATCCACATGTATTAATATATGGTTATATGGTTATCTGATAACGATGCTTTTTTAATCACTATAAAAATAGAGTCTTAAATTTTATTAAAGGTTAATAAAATAACTGAACATATAAACCAAGCGGTTACCAATAACAAAACATAATACAACTTCCTTGCTATCAAGGAAGATAATTTGGGGACAAGATATGAAGAACTTACTTCGACAAGTATCAATACCAAAGATATTTGCGAGCAATACAATCAGGGTAGTAACGCCCATAGTCGCAGGTGCCTTCTTGCTGACATCAAACTCATCTTTCGCGCAGTGCACTATCGATACAAATAAGTTTAATGGCTTTACTAAAATCGGTGATATTGAACTAACACAAGTAACCAATGATGATGACAATACTGACGGCGCAAACGATGGTGCATTGTTAGTAAATGGTACATCAAAAGTAGTCGGTCAAGGGGGCGCATACGCGTTTGAGTGTGACCTAAGCGACGGAGAAACCTTAGCCATAGCGAGTCATGTTTATAACCCTAATGCATCTTTTGTTAAATTAAGAGTCGCTTTGCACAATACAACCGATGATGTGGAATTAGCAACAACACCAAATTTAGCCTTAACTTCATCGGTGCCTGTGCGCAACTATGCTTTCTCTTACGATGTTCAAAACACTGATTTAACTGATACGTTAGAACTACGCTATATTCGCGTTGATGATGGTAGCCCAGTTCGTGATTTTGCTGTCGACAATGCCTCAATCAATGGCCAAGCATTATCAATGCAAGCTTATGTGCCACCACCTATGGCAACATGCTTTGATGACCCTCAAAACCAAATTGGCTTTGCGCCAATAGGTGATATTGCTTTATTAGATGTCACTGATGATGAAGATAATACTGATGGTGTTGGCGATGGAGCATTACTGTTTAATGGTCAATCAAAGGTTGTTGGTCAAGGCGGAGCCTATTCTTTCGATTGTCCTATGACCGCTGGAGAAACATTGGCAATATCCAGCTATGTTTATAATCCAAAAATTTCTTATGTTAAGCTAAAAATTGCACTGCACAATGTGACTGACGATATTGAGCTAGCGGCAACATCATCCGTAGTACTTAAAGCCGCCAATCCAGTATTTAACTTTAGCTTTAACTACACCACTCAAAATACTGATGAAGGTGATGAGCTAGAGATAAGATATATTCGTACCGATGATGGTAATACAGCTCGTGATTTTGCTGTTGATAATATCAGTATTAATGATACAGCGTTAAATCTCGTTAAAGCACCACCACCACCTAACCCAGCTTGTACTATGTCTATTGATTTTAATACTGATATTCCATTAACAGCTGCAACGCCTGAACAAACTGCTCAGATAGATAATTTTTATCAAACCTTGTCTGATATTTATATTGGCACTGATGAAACCGTCGACTTTGATGAACTACAACTTGAGTTAAACGAAGCATTAAGCGCCTATGACAATTTAAATATTGTAATCTCAGAGGGTGAAATTCAGGGCGAAACCATTTCTTATGGCGCGGCGGGTAAAATTCTTAAATCTTTTGCTCAGCATTTAAAGCATGTTGCACCAGCAGATACTGCTATTGCGGAAAAAGCATCAAATCTTGTTTGGCTAGTATCACAAAAGCTTTGTACGCTTGATATCACCAGAGAACACAATGCCTATGGATACCGAGTGTTTGCAAGGCATACAATACACTTGAAAGATCACTTATCTGACAGTGTCAAAAATCGATTTGGTTACACATTGTCAGTGCAATCTGAAGACTTTGCGAATTTCTGGGGCGAATATACATCAGGCAAAGGTTACAACACTGACTGGATGTACAATATGGGCGATACCATTGCCTTATTTGGGTTGTGGAAAGACGTCACCACTGACGATGAACGCGTGCAGTGGCTAAAAGCTGCCAAACGTTACATTGAACGCTTCCTCGTTTATTCTGATGCAACCAGTGACGGTATTAAACCTGACGGCTCAGGCTTTCATCATTGGGCCGCTTACGATGGTTATATGTATTCATTAGGCAATGTCGTTAATATTATTTCAGCCTTAGATGATACCGACTTCCAAATAGACGCTGATTCATATTTACGCTTAAGAAATGCGATTTATGCACAACGCATGAAAAGTAATGACATCGGCAATATGGCATTATCTACCGTTGGCAGAAACCCGCACCTTAAAAGAATTTCAACCGGACCAGAGCACGTTAAAAGATTGGCCATTAGTGGCGGTAAAATTCTAGGTCTTGAAAGTGCTGACCCACTATTAGCTGGCTATTACAACCGTACTATAGGTGTTGATGACGACTTTAACTATGATGAAATTGCCAAGTTTGAAAACGGTTTTTTCCAGTTTAACCATGGCAATGCTGGGGTATTAAGACATCGCAGCAAAAAAGGCGACTGGTTAGCTGTTATGAATGGCTTTACCGACAATATGATGGGCAGTGAACTGTATGTTGATAGCAATCGTTATGGTCGTTATCAAAGCTATGGTGCCTTAGAAATTATTTATCCGGGCGATCATAGTGTCGGTAATAATGGTTATGATGCCACAACTTGGAACTGGAATTATAATCCAGGAACAACAAGCATAGTACTGCCTTGGGAGAAACTTCACGGCGAAAAGTCACGCATCGATGAACGTCAACAAAAACGCTTTGCTGGTAGCTTAGCATTTGAAAATAAGGGCAAAAAACGTAGTGTGCTTGAAGAAACTCATGGTAAATACGGCATATTTGCGATGGACTTCCAAGAACGTGAATATGGCGGTGGTTTTGGCACAGTTTATGGCCCTAATACCCATAACACTAGCTTCACCTTTAAGAAGTCCAACTTTGCCTTTAAAGACATGATTGTGTCTTTGGGCTCAAATATCACTAACGATGATATTAATCACCCCACCGTAACCACTTTATACCAGCGTTTAGCAACTGATGACAGTAGCGTTATTGTCGATAAAAACGCGTATGGTGACCTTGGTGCAACAAGCTTTTCTGATAATGAAAACCATTGGCTTATTGATGATTACCAAACTGGCTTTTACCTTGTTGCTGGCAGCGGTGAATTAAAAGTATGGAAAGGTAATCAACAAACGCCAAACATAAACCAAACTTGGCCTGCCGATATTTCACAAAATCCTATTGGTCAATACACAATAGGTTACCTTGATCACGGCACCGCGCCAGACAATAACGGTTATGAATACGTAACGGTACCTAATGCAAGTATTGGTAAAATGAAAAAACTAGCTAAACATAAGCCGTATGTTGTTCATGAAAAAACATCACAACGGCACGTGATTGAGCATTTAGGCAAGCGTATTTGGGGCTATGCGTTATTTGAAGCTGCTAGTAATTTGTCGCACACCAATGGTCTGTTAAAAGCGAGCGACACCTCTAGCTTAGTTATGCTTAAACACAAACGTAACAAAGTCAGATTATCGGTTACCGATCCCGATATAGGTTTTACGGCCAGAGGACTTGAACCTGTAGCACCAAGAAAAGTGACCTTAACTTTACATGGTAACTGGTCAATCAAGGAACAACACCCACGTGCTACGTTAATTAGCGCAGATACCACAGAAACAGTTATCGAATTTACCATTGTTGATGGCTTACCTGTTGAACTTAAACTAAGAGCCGTTAAATAAAAAGCTCATAGGTTAATATAATTAACGGCATTCAATACTTTATTGAATGCCGTTTTATTTTTCTGTTGGATGAATATTCCAATGACCATAAACCTAAATTAAGATTAGTTGCATTTATCCACTGGAATAAAACATCACCATCAATAGCACTTTGCACATCTAGTTGATTAACACCGCTCACACGTACTTGTATGATATCGTATAACGCTAATTGAACATGAAACATACTAATGTTACCTTTAACGCAAATTACTCTCTGTTAGTGTACTGTTCATAACAACAAACTTGGCATTTGCCAGCAGTATTAATAACAACCCTACCATTGAACCTTTTGAAATGGCTAGCAGCTTGCAGTCATACCAAGTTGATCACCAAAGTACATTCAACGAAGTAATAAACATCATAAATTTGGTCAACCTGCTGGCGCTGGCAACAAGCCGGCAAACTTAGCACGCAACATTTTCGCCACTTAAGCAAACAGAAAGCCCACTAAAATATGGTGATCATTTTCTTATATGGATTGCGATAATCGCTGAATATCATGAAAGTGGTAAAAATATTATTGCAGTAATTTCAATTGCGTTTACATAACTGATATAAAAAAGCCCCTTCATGAATTAACCATAATGGGGCTTAGTAACTTTCTATTTAACTATTTAACTATTTAACTATTTAACTATTTAACTATTTAACTATTTAACTATTTATTAAGCATGCGATAAATCTCAGTACCTGTTAATAAAAACCCACCTGTACCATAAAGTTGAGTATCATTACCGCTAACGTTATCAGGTGCGTTACCTATTTGCTGTACCCAGCCAAACTTTCCATCGGGTTGAACCACACTAACCAATGCAGACCAAGCATTTGTTACCGTAGGTAAGTACTTTTTCTTGTTAAGTAAGCCTTGGTTAATGCCAGAAGCAAAAGCATAAGCAATAAGCCCTGTACCACTAGATTCTTTGAAAGGCTTTGATTTAGGTGCTAATACAGACGGACGCCAAAAACCATCGCTTTGTTGAGCAGTCGCTAAGCGTGCCATTACCTTTTTAAAAATATCTTCATAATCACTACGTTGTGGATGGCTTTTTGGCACATTCTCTAAAATACGCGCAAGACCCGCAACAACCCAGCCAACACCACGAGCCCAAATTACTTTTTGCCCATTGTCTTCCCGACGGTCAAAAAATCGGGTATCACGAAAGAACAAATGATCTTCTTCATCCCACAATAAATTAACCGTTTCCCAAAATTCTTTATTTGCGAAATTTAAATAGCTTGAGTCACCGGTTACTTTAGCTAGATGCATCCATACAGGAGGTCCCATAAACAATGCGTCAGCCCAACACCAGCGGTTTTTACACGGAGTAACCGCAATTTCCCTCCCTCCATAAGCTTCTATTGGGCTAGCGTTATGGTATTTATCAGCGTCAGCATCAATTTGAATGTGTTTATATTCAAGGGAAACTGTAGAGGGTGAATTCAAAATAATATCAAAGACTACTTTCAGTGGTACTAACATTTTAGGTTCTTGATATTTTTCATATAAATCTAAATATAATTGACCTATAGCATAGTCATCGGCATTATAAATACGAGACGCCAATAAATATTTATTACGCTTACCAATGTCATAGAGTTTACGAAAGTAACTTTCATCACCGTGTTTATCAGCAAGTTTAGCCCATTTGGCCATACCAACATGAAAAGAAGCATATACCCAACCTTGAGGATGAGTATCCCAAGATGTAGTGTTCATATAAGCACCATCTTCATAACCGACAAAGAGATTAGTTTTTTTATCAAACTTACTCCATTGCCAGTCAGAGACAAACTTCATCGCTTGATAAACATCTTTTTTATTCATAGCAGCCGATAGTTCTTTGTCTGAGGCATTTGCACATACAGACAAAACGCTGAAAGCTAGCATTGTCAATGTGATAAATTTATTCATTTTATTAAAGTACATAGTTATCCTTAATTAAATGTTTCTGATCAATCACATTTTTCCAAAATAAAATTAAGGATAATAAAATTGTCATGTGAAACGGGGTAACAAAAAAGAAGTTATCATATAAGCATACAAGCAATAAAATAATTACACAATAGCAAACATTAATTATTGCATATTACTATAATTCGTCATTTATTGTTGGAGAGTATATTTCAAAAAAAACAGTTGTATGATATCTTACAATTACTATTTAATACTATTTTCACAAATAGTCTGTGATTAAATAATCAATTCGAATTAAGCGATAACTGGTAAGGATTAAAATGCTCGTTAATATAATAAAACTATTTTCTATAAAATTATTGCTCCTGATAATTATGACAAACGCATTTGCGCAGCCTCTAAATAAGCCTGCGGTTGAATCATTCGAAAATAATTCAGTACTCGATTATTATCAGCACAGTGACCATAGCCAATTATCATTAAGCAAAAAACATTACAAATTCGGCCAGCAATCATTATTGTGGAAATGGCAAGGAAGAAACAATTTAACCACTCAGCATTTTAGACATCTTAGCCATGATCAAAGTCCACTAAAATACGGTAAATACTTTCCTGCAAGTCCAAATTTGATCATTTCCCTCTATAGTGAAAAGATTCAGAAAACTAGTTTAAAGATAAGTTATAGTCATGATAACAAAGAGCAGGTATGGTTTGATTTGCCGCTTAATTTTTCTGGATGGCGTACTGTTTGGATACCATTTTATGAAATGAAAGGACATCCTCCTAAAAAAAACACTGCAGTAAGTTACGATACTTTTTCGATTAGTAGCACAGGCAGTGGACAAGTTTTTATTGATGATCTTGTTTTCTCTCAATTTCAGGATGACCGTCATCCCTACCCTAGTGAACAAACGCCATTTATTCAGCAACAAGCACAAGATACGGGAAGCGATCACTGGATGCCACTGCTTAGCGATTTACAACGAATAAACGACCTGTCGATTTCCGCTTTGCAAAAGAGTGATGCAATACAACTCAACATTATTGAGGAAAAAATTACGACATTGTTAGATAAGGGAGTATCTGCCCGTAAAAATGCGCGTAAAAACTTTTCCTCATTAAAACGTGATTTTATACAGCTTGGCTTAGTTGATAATGGCAAAGCAGTTCAAGGCCCACCTTTAACTTACGCACAATCACAAGTCCATTTTAATAAAGCGCAACAAGGAGAAAAACGGCATACGCCATTAAAAGATTTTGGAAAGTTATTGAAAAAAATGGCGCAATACTACGTCGGCGATTCACAACAATACAAAGCTGACACTGAAAAAATGTTTATCCAAGCAGTAAGGTATTATTTAGATCAAGGTTGGCAATCAGGCACATCAATGGGCACCTTACACCATATTGGTTATAGTACCAGAGAGCTTACCGAAGCTTTTTACCTGATGCGTAAACCTTTACAAAAGGCTGGTATCCTTAACGAGGTAGGCAAAAGTCTGCAATGGATATTTAACCTTGGTAAGCTCTTGGGTAACAAAGAAGGCTTTCACGCCAATATCGACTATATGAATACTCAGTCGTTTTATCATTTATTAATCATATTCTTAAGTAATGAACCCGATATGAAAGCGTCTTTATTGGAACATTTCTCAAATTATATTTCCATAATTTTGGCGCAAGATGATAGCAACGGAGTATTTAAAATTGACGGTACTGCGTGGCATCATGGAGGGCATTATCCAGCCTACGCTTTAGGCGCTTTTGAAAAAATACCACAATTGATTTATGTACTGTCAGCCAGCCGATTTAAAATAAGTGCAGCAGGACACGCTAACTTTAAAAAAGCCTTTTTAGCTAGTCGAATTTATAGCCAACCTTTTGATTTTGGTTTTGGTAATGCAGGTCGACATCCTTTTGATGGTTCGTTTTCAGGTTTAAAGCAACAATATTTACAACTCGCTTTGGCGGGAGACCCACAACATATTGATCCAATTGATAAAGACGTGGCATCCGCTTATTTACGGTTGTGGGGCGATGAAGATCAAACTAATCGAGCGTTATTCAAACAGCACAGTATTACTGCTGAAAACTTAACGGGTTATTACAGCTTCCCTTACGCGGCAACCGCAGTACATCGAAAAAAAGATTGGGCAGCATTAATTAAGGGTTATAGTAAATATGTTTGGGCATCTGAAATTTATGTTGCCTCTAATCGTTATGGCCGCTACCCCGCTAATGGCACCGTGCAGTTAATTAATGAATTAGGTGAACAAGGCAGTGGCTTTAGTCAAAATGGTTGGGATTGGAATCGCTTTCCTGGTGCAACGGTGATCAATTTACCTATTGAGCAACTAGAAACCACTAAACCTTTGTTAATGTTTCGTTCAAATGAATCATTTGCTGGCAGTGTGCAACTTAACAATAATGGTTTGTTTGCTATGCAACTCAATGAAGATAGAGGCTTTAACCATGAAGGTGATGAAGATGGCCTTCAACCATTAAAGGGTCAGCTAAAAGCCAAAAAATCAGTATTTTCATTTAACGATAAACTTATTTTTATTGGTACAGACATTACGAGCAGTGATAACCAAAATCCCGTACAAACAAATTTGTTTCAATCTTTTTTGTTTGAACAAACCCAACCACTCGCAACATCATTGTCAGGACGAGTCACAGAATTTCCTTATAAGGCTACATTGCCATTAACAATGTCTAAAAAGACGTTAACAATTAATGAACACTTACCCAGAAACTGGCTGATTGATCCCTATGGCAATGGTTATCACTTATTGTCGGGAGGTGATGTAACTATCAGCCGTAAACATCAACGCTCTTTACATAACAAATATTCATTACACAGTGGCAAAATGAATCCTAAAGGTGGAGGGATAAGTACAACTGAAGGCGACTTTGCCAGTGCTTGGTTTAATCATGGTATAGCGCCTAAAAATGGTTCTTACCAGTACGTTGTTTACCCTTTTATCGTCAAAATTACAAACCAAGAAGAGATAGATAATTTTGCTAAAATAACGAGTACAAATCAAACGTATCAAGTTCTTCAGGCAAATAGTCAAGCACATATTGTTAGCGATCTAACGACCAAGACCACAGGCTATGCTATTTTCTCTACAAAAGAACGGATAGAACACGGTTTATTAACTTCAACTTCAGCACCGGCGCTAGTGATGATCCAACAACTGGATAGTCACACCGCAACGTTAAGCGTAGTTCAGCCTGATCTTAACTTCGCCCAATTAAAACCAATTGAAGGTTATAGCCAACCAGTCACCTTAACGTTAACACTTAAAGGTGAATGGAAAACACAAAAAAATGAGAAGATAACATCCGTCAATTATTCCCAAGGAAATACTGTAATCACGTTAAATTGCCAACATGGTTTATCTACAGAAGTTAAGTTATACCAAAAGGATTGAATAAGTCAGCTCTTAAGTAGAGAAGTCTCATCACAATATTTGATGAGACTTCATAAAGACAACAGAGCAAATATTTAAAGCCTTTGTTAAAAACTTAAGATAACAGTTTCTCAAGATTATTCTTGATATGTTTACCAATGACTACTTAACCTGAACTCGGGATAATGAGTGTTTGATGTTTAATAAAAATTCAATCACTTACTGTGATATAGGTACTTAACAATATATCTAAAAGCATTATGTACTCAATCAATGTTTCAATTTATTCGATTATCAAGGCAAAACGTTTATGAATAGCGGGCTATTTATCGACGTTTTAACGCGGGGAATCGGATAAAGGGGAATATTGAGCAAGTACTGCTTAACCCGAGTTCAGGTTACTTACTAATAGTGCGGTGTTTTAGAGTAACAATAGACAGAGATTAAAGTATTAAGCCCCCTCTAATAATGAACATAAAGACAATATTTACAAAATTACAACGTAGCAATATTAACAAACTGTTATTTTAACGTAGAAACGGTAATGTTCCGGTAAGTTGCAGATTTTCTCCACATTTGACGTAGTCCAATGCGCCCCTCTTTCACTAAAGGAAACTTAGAGGTATTCCAAGAAAACAAACGACTTTTCTTATTTTTATTAGTAACTTGCATAAACAACTCATGCTGTTTTTTTATTACTATAATATGATACGTTTCATTAGGAACAAAAAAGCCAGAGGTAAATACATCGCCTTCAATAACCGTATCGGTCCTAAAAACGTCCCCTTCTTTAACAGGGTAGCGTCGCGCTCTAATATAATCTTTATCAACCCCAATATCGTCTTTACCGTAGGAGGCATAACTAATGTGTAGCAAGTTCATATGATTAAAATATGTTTTCATATAAGGAATATTTCTCAACTCGCGCCATTGGCCAATATCTTTATGATAAATACCATCCTCCACGCCTGTTGCTTGCACATAAAGCATGGTTGCCCATTTATTTTCAGTATCTAAACGGGTGAAATCATATTCAATTTTTATATCGCCAACAAAATTTTTTTTTGTCCACAACACAGCATGATGACTAGGGTCCATTTCTATTTCACCCGTTGTAAATGTCATACCGTTTTCTGAATGAGTAATATGCGCTTCTTTCCCATCCAGAAACCATTTCTCTTGCCAATTATAGCGACCATTGTCATTAAATTTTTGCTGCCAAAAATAGGCTTTATTGAGCGCGTCAAACGTAGTTTGAGGGCTTAATATTTTGGCCTCTATATGTGTTTTACTCATGGCATTAGGTACAGTTCCACTTAGTTGAATAAGTGATAAGGTTACAATAATATACAACATGTTTTTCTTCATAAAACCTCTCTGCTTAATAAAAAAAGTGAGAACCAACGACTTTTCATTTTCATTTTCATTTTCATTTTCATTTTCATTTAAAAAGTGATGTTAACTCCGATTATTTAGAGCAAATATAACAACTGTCTTTTCAACAAGTCTATAGAAGCCAATAGGGGATCCCATTTTGGTTTTGCCACTGCTGCAAACGCTGCTCTAAAAAGTCACTGGTAAATTTACTCATACCTGCGGGTAACTGATTATATTTAGGTATCCATTGTCTTAATGAATTTTTAACCTGTAAATAAGCTTCATCGTTTGCTACGTTTTCATGTTCACCGTCATCAATTTGATGATCATATAGCTCTTCACTAACATCACGATACGGGATATGCCGCCAACGCTCATTTCTGATAGCATTATTACCATTGCCCCAGGTAGTAGTTGCCGGAATATTGCGTTGATATTTTGGGTTGTTAAGCAATGTTGTTAACGACAATCCTTCATTGGAACCAGCAGTTGGTAAGTGGCATAGCGCCGTTAAAGTCGGATAAATATCCAATAAACTGACTACTTGTTCACAAGTTTGTCCTTCAGCTTTTACCTCGGCTTGTTTAGGCGTTTTTGTCACTAATGGCACATGTTTCATGAATTGACCAACCTATGATCCTGCGAGAGTAGAAATCCATTACAATTGCTAAATACATCCAGCCTTGACCTGTTCTTAGATAGGTCACATCAACTCCCGAATTCAAACTTATTTGTTTGTAAAAATTGCCATCAAATATTATCGATGACAATCTATTTCATTGATAGGGAATAGTGTCACATGACGGTTAAACGAAGGTAGAGAGGCGTTAGGGTGGTCAATAGACTGCAACCAACAAGCTAACTCTGTATTTAATAGTACTCTATCCTTTTTTGGAATATCTTTCAGTTCGAGATTATTCATCTGATACGGGTCATTTACATTGTCATACAATGCAAATAACTGCCCTGAGTTGTTAAGTGCATAAGTATATCGTGCAGTCCTTACACCTACCTCGCCTTCTTTTCCATAGTATAGACTCGATATAGGACGATTAACCTTGGTACTTTTTGGATCGATAATTATTGAAGAATAATCGACGCCATCAATATTATCGGGCGTTTTATCTCCTAAGTTTAACAAGCCTAAAAGCGTTGGCATAATATCGGGAATACCAAACATAAGGTCATCAATTCGGTGCGACAACTTAAGTGGGTACTTTAAAATGAAAGGGATAGATAGCGATTCTTCCTCAACAACATTTTTGCTCATTTTTCCGTGACTTCCCATCATTTCACCGTGATCTGCGGTAAAGATCACAATTGTATTTCCTTCCAAGCCTTGAGATTTTAAGGTTGTTAATACACGACCAATTTCTCGATCAATTAACGTGATCATTGAAAAATAATACCGAACAAACTTCTCCGCGGTTTTTACGTCAATGTTCGGACGGTTAAGCAGCTTTATGATGGGTTTATCTTTGTAATAAGTGTTATAAATTTGTTCGTCGGTATCGTTTAAACTCTCATATGGCCCATGCGGTGGTTCCATTGTCCATAGAATGGAAAACGGTTTTTCCGTATCTCTTTGCTGGCGATTATTTTGTAGATATTCAATGATTCTATCCGCCTGACCCACCGCAGAATAAATGCCGTTGGTGTGTACTTGCCCATCATTTTTTCCTGCCATAGTGGCAGGATCATTGGAGTATATTAATGGATTTTTGTGCACATGAGATAAATTTTGAAACCAATATTCAATACCATGTCGACTTTTCCCTGGCGGAACATAGGTATCAAAATTAGTTTGCTTTATATAATGTCCACCTGGTGCATTTTCGGTACCTTGATAATTGCCCTGTTGGTCAAACAATGGCTTATTCACATGCCAATGGACTTTGCCGAATAATGCCGTGTTGTAACCTTGTTCAAACAGTACATTAGTCAGAGTTTTTATCTCCGGTTTGAGTCCAGCCAACCGACCTATATGAGTGTTTTGTGCAACACCATTTTTATTGGGGTACATACCCGACATCAACATCGCACGAAACGGGCTGCATAACGGGTAATTAGATATTGCTTGATTAAATACAACGCCTTCAGCCGCTAGTCGGTCAATATTCGGCGTAACAACAGGATCACTTACGCCATTAAGAGCTCCTTGATATTCTGGCTGACTCCAAAAGCCCATACCAGCTCTACGCATTTGATCAGCCACAATGATAATTACGTTAGTTTTATCTTGAATTTTAACCGATTTAACAGATCCTGCATAACTTGAAGAAATGAATAAAATCAACGGTAATACGTATAATAAATGATACTTTATTTCACTAAAACTTTTCATTTTCTTTCAACCTCAAAACTATCTTTTAACAAATGGTATAAAACTATTTTTGTCACTGTACAAACCAACTTAACCAATTGATTAGACAAATTAAAATATCAATACTAGGATTGTCAAAAATATTACCTTTAAATAAAACACATCAGGTTGTATGATATCATACAAGACAAACTAATTTAGTGTAAATATGCAATACTTTCAAAGCGTCTTTTTAATAATATTTATCAGCTGCGTTCCATTTTCCGCTTGGTCAAATCAACCACAGTTAAATTTCTTTGAAGAAAAGCCAACTACAATTCCAAACCAAGTGACAATTACTTTGCATGGTAATAGGAAAGGCGGAGAAATTAATTATCAAGTAAGCACACTAGGCAATAATCAAACTTTAGTGATCATAAACACTATGGCGGGTGCTCCAATACAACTAACACTATCGAGAGAGAAATAAATGAAACTATCAAGACGTTCTTTTCTACAAATTTCTGGTGCCGCCGCTGTTCTTAGTGGCACCAGCTTAACAGGCTGTTCCAGCAAAGCATCACCACCTAACGTGCTTTTTATATCTGTTGATGATTTAAACGACTGGATAGGCGCACTTAAAGGGCATCCTCAAGCGCGTACCCCTAATATAGATAAACTGATGAACAGTGGTACTAATTTTACTAGCGCTCACTGTAGTGCACCCGTTTGCTCAGCCTCTCGCAACTCATTATTGACTGGATTAAAGCCAAGCACTACTGGTTGGTATACCAATGCGAAATTTCAAGAAACGGCTGATGAATTACTAGGTGATACACCTACTCTGCCTGAGCACTTTAAGAATAACGGTTACAAAACTATGGCGGGTGGCAAAGTTTTTCATATGGGAACTTCTGATTATCGCCATGACAAACAATGGCATGAAACATTGCCTTATTATGAGATCACGAATCAATATTTACTTGATCGTGGTTATGGCTATGCTCGATTTGGCGGCAAGGATCATAAATATTATCCATTCCCAAAAGATGGGGGGCAAATAGTACAGGGGTTAGGTGCTGATACACCAGGTAAGTCATTGTGTTGGGGGGCATTAGACAGGAAAGACATTCCACATAATGGTGTTATGCCAGATGAATATATTGCCAATTGGGCAGTTGAACAACTCAGCAAAGAGTATCAACAACCATTTTTTCTCGCTGCAGGATTTATCCGACCTCATGTGCCTTTTACCGCACCGAAAGAATATTTTGACCTATTTCCGCTTGATGACATTATCATGCCTGATATTATCGAAGATGAAATGAGCGACATTCCTCGCTATGGTAAGGCCATGGCGCTAGGCATTATCCCTGGCGGGGATCACAATGCCGTCACTAAACTTGGTCCTACTTTTTGGAAAGAATTAATTAGGGCAAATTTGGCCTGCATTGCCTTTGTTGACGCTCAAGTTGGTAAGGTGCTTGATGCACTTGAACAAAGTCGGCATAAAGATAATACCCTAGTAATACTGTGGTCTGATCATGGTCAAAATTTTGGTGAACATAAAAACTGGCGAAAACAAAGTTTATGGGAAGAATCAACCCATGTGCCCTTAGTTATCAAACTACCCAAGCAAGTTCAAGGGCAAAAATGTCATCAAGTGGTTAGCCTATTGGATATTTACCCAACCTTAACTCAGTTATGTCAATTGCCCGATGTGCCGAGCAATGAAGGGTTATCCTTGAATACATTAATAAATAATCCTGAGCATAATCGTAGCCAACCGGCAATTACCACTTGGGGCTATAAAAACCATTCAGTTAGAGACGAGCATTGGCGTTATATTCAATATCGCGATGGCAGTGAAGAGCTTTATAATCATCAAAACGATGCTCATGAACATTACAATTTAGCAAAAAATACAAAATATAACGCCATAAAAGAGAAATTGAAGTTATGGCTACCAAAAGAGAATAAATTGCCTAGCCATATGAGTGAATGGGATGAAGACTTTTTAGAACAGCGCTTAAATAAATGGCAGCAAGAAAATGGTATTCCAGACTGGTTAAGCTAATTAACACAATTTAAGTTAATAGTGATCTTTAATCACATTTTGTAATAAGATGAAATGGTATAGGATGTGATTAAAAATAGCACCGCATAAACGATTCATAATAAAATGCTTAGCTAAGAAATAGCTGCTAGCTGCTTATTGGATTTAAAATAGAGCCTATTAAAATAATAAAGGCTCTATTACAGATTTTATTCCTTGATAATAGTTGAGATATAAGTATCTGCAGTCTTCTCTAATAATACCACTTCTCCACGTATCATTTGCCCTTGTACCACAAAGAAGTTTTCAGCAGGTGCTGGAGAATTGTGAACCACGGTGATGATGTATTCTTGCTGATTAATCACCAATTTTATCGCTTCCACATCCAATTCACTTAACAACTTACCTTTCCTTGAAAATACTGGTAATTTTTCATACTGTAGTTCGGTTTTATCAGGAAAATATAACAGGCTGATAAAAGAGGTGAACCCAGTATTTAATCGAGATATTTCAGCGGTTAAAGTTTGATGCTTTAAGTTATAGTCCGTAGAGCCCCATGATTTATTAAGTGTAATATTAGCGTTGTTAACCGGGATGATGGTTAAATTATCTTTATCATAGGTTGTGGTTAATCTATCTTGGGTAATCGTTACCTTTTTGTTTGGAAAATTGAAAAACTGCGAATACTTGTGTTTTCCGTTGGCGTTAAAGCTATCAAAGACCACCCATACGTTGGGTTTTAAAAATAACATTCTGCGCTTGAGCAACACAGGATCAACTAGACGTTGATAAGCGGTGTTTTCAGCCTGAGCATAATCAAAGTCAGTGGTTAGTTTAGTAAATATACCTTGCGACCTTGCTTCAAAGCTATTTTCCCAGGTGTTTTTATAGACACTGTTTGGCAGGTCATCAACGCCTAAGGTATTGTGACTTTTATTTCCTTTAAAGAATTCTCGCCATTCGTCATCAACATAGTTATAACGTCCAGAGTCGACTAGATAGTCACGTTTATTAGCATAAAGATCAAAATGTAAGAGATCATCGTGACCGTGTCCACAACCGAGTTTTCGTAAATGAAGCCCAATATAAGCCGCATCTTCATCCCATGAACTTCGCATATATACATCACCAGAACTTGCTAGAAAGCTTGATAAAAAGGCTGGCTGTTTTACCTGGATTTTATCAAAGTGCTGTGCTTGCTTTCGGCCTAAAGTGAATAACTCATCATAGCCGAGCTTTATTGATGCTCGAGATTTCATCTCCGAATCGTCAAATAATACCGCACCAAACGCAAGAATATCTTGCGTATTGGTATCATCACTATCACCAAAAGTCGGTTGATGAAAATTTGGTTTTTGCCATTTGATATTTGCCATTAACATCGCGCTAGTTTTGGTGGTAAAGATCAATGGCAGCGGAATTACATTACGTTTAGCTAATAACATTACATTCATATAATTGATCAGCACCGCATTGTGATACATCGGAGACTGTTCCCAGTGGCTTCCATCGTCTAGTATTTGCAGTTTTAGTGTTGTTTCTAACGCTACTAATGCCCTACTCTGCCACTGGCTAGCAGGCTTAAACTCCTTCATAAACAAACTCATATTAAACAGACCATGAAACTCAATAACTCCCCAATTACTGGTTTTTGAAAAATTACTAAAATCACTCGTTATATATTCAGCATGTGTAATAAGTGAGTTTAAAAATTTCTCGAAAAATTTAGGGGTTATCTTTGGGGACTGCTTAAAATACTCAAATGCTTTGATCCAGTATTCACCTCGCATACCAGCTTCAAGTCTACGCCATGATTCCAATGTAACACGCTTTTCAAACGGATTATTGTCAATCCAATTTGAGGCGTGTTCAACAAATGCCAGGGCATATTTTTCATCACCACTTAACAGATAGGCTCGTCCTAATTCCTGCCAATAACGATGTCTATTAAGCATGTAGGTCCATTCTACATCACCCAATGGATTAATATTCCAATCTATTTCTTTGTTAAACTTATGAGGAATATGAGTTCTTTCCATATCCCACTTGTGATCAAATAGAAAACTTTTAGCGATAATATGATCAGCAATTCGTAATGAATTTTCTGCATCAAATGCAAATTCGTCCTTAAGTTGCTGACTATCTTGACTCGTCAGCTTTAGATATAGATTCTCCTTATCACGGTAATATTCTAGCAATTGCATGATGGCTTCATCAGGCTGCTGATTCAAATAGAATCTATGAACTTTTTCTAGTTCAGGCTGGTTATAATCTAGTTGTGATAACAGCTTATCTGCGGTTGAAGCAAAGCAGACCTCAGTGATAATCAAGCTTAAAATGAAAAATAAAATTTTTAGCATTATTATTGAATTCCTTGATAATTAAATAGCAGAGTTGTCATCATTGCTTTTACGTCACCCAATAAATGTATAAATAATAATCGAACAGTTAGTCGTCATGCCTAAGCGTTCAATTTAACTTATCAACACTCTTTGGAAGCACTAACTTTACTATGCTCTTAGTTAAACGATTCACTGACCACTGAACAATTTTAATACAACGCAGTAGATGACTTTTTTAGACTGATAAACGCAAGCACTTTCAATGATTATCGATAAATACCATTAATATTATTGATAAAAAAAAGGTAAGCCTAAATGATTAGACTTACCTTTTTTATAAAAAATTTTCTTTAGAATTTTGCTCGTACACCTATTGAATATCGAGTACCAGTATCAGCAATGCTCAAAATATTGCTTTTACGAATGGTATACTCATAGGGGTCTTCATCTGTTAGGTTAATAACATCTGCAAAGATTGAAATATCTTCTGTTAGATCATAACTTGCTGACGCGTCAATTTGGCCATAATCATCAATAGACTTAGCACCATTTACACCTTTTGTATCAATACAGTAGTTACATGTTGTATAACCTTCACGCCAGTTATACGCAATACGTACTTGTATAGGTCCATTTTCATAAAAACCAATAACATTATATGAACTGTCAGATAAACCATGTAGGTTAACTCGTGACTCACTGGTAGTATCTGCCGCCCCTGTGGTATCTAACATAGTATAATTAGCTTGTACGCCAAAACCACTGTCAAAGTTATGTAGCAACGCAAGTTCTAAACCAGAAACTTTTGCTGATTCAGCATTAAATGGTGATGTTTTTTGAAACACTCTATCAACATTTTGAATAGGATCACGTAGAGTTACGTTTTCTGTTTCTGTAGTGATCCAATCAGTTAAACTTTTGGTGAAATAAGTACCACCCACATAACTTTCAGGAGCATAGTACCACTCTAAAGCTAAATCTATATTTACTGATGTAAATGGTTTCAAGTCACTGTTCTTACCAATAATTTGACCTTCAAAACCATCTTCTTCATCGAAGAAAAAAGGAACTATAATTTTACTAGCCGCAGTTAAGTCTGATAATGGTGGCCTAGTTAATGACTTAGAGTAAGCAAAACGAGCGACTAAATCATCATTGATATTATACTTAACATTTAGACTTGGTAATAACTTACTATAACTACCTTCTGATAATATATTCTCTTTGTCTCCCTCGACAAGTTTGAGGTTTAATGCCGTACTATTTGGCGTAATGCGATGAGTTCCAATAAACTCTTGCCCGGCAGAAATAGAAGAAGTATTAGTTTTAACATAACGTAAACCAAGGTTAGCTGACCATGCATCACCGGCTAAGTTAGCTTCTACGTATGCAGCAAAGGTTTCTTCATTAACTTGCCATTTTCTATCGGCTCGAGCATCCGCTATCTTATTATAAAGACCAAAATCACCTTCTGTTGGCCCTGAGGCAATATTAGCATTAATGCTGTCAATTTTGGCAGCAACCGCAGCATCTGCCGCAACTTGAGCTTCTTCTAGAGAAGTATAGTCAGTACCACCATTTTCATAATTATTGATAATTTGGTCACCAATAAAGCTTGCACTTTCTAGTGCCGCAGGGCTGTTAAAATAATCAAATAGAGCGGCTGTATCCCAATCAAGCCAAGTATTTGCAAAACCACCTTTATCGTGGTCTTGTAAAAAGTTTAGGTCTGTTGTTGAAAATTGTGATGCTGGTATAGGGAAATTAGTAAAAACTTTTGCCGCTGTAGCCCAACGTGATTGAGTAAGTGATTTGTTTTTCTGTCTATCAGAGTAGTATAGTCCTGACTTAACAGAAGTTAAATAACCAAAATCTTCAGTTTCCCATTCAGTATCAAGGCGAGCTTCTGTAATGTCATCCTTACTCGCTGGAGAAAAGTAATAAAGGTTACCCGCTTTATAGCCTGAGGCATTGCTATTAAAAGCGCTATCATTTGTCCAACTGAATGAATTACCCGTGTTTTCAAAATGAACGTCAGTTAAACTATATGTTGATACTGATTGAAGTGGGTTGTTTTTTGAACTAGCTGTTGATTTTGAACTTTGTAAATCAATGATTGCAGTAAAATTATCCGTTACTTGCCAATCAATATTAAAGCCGACCATAGTTGTAGTACTAACACGGTTTCTAGCATTAGCAAGTATAGCGTTAGTTTGACCACGGTCTAGTCTGTTACCATTTTCATATTGTTTATAAACGCCCGGTGAAACGTACTCAAGTCCTGCTGGGCGGTCAAAAGAAATTACGGTACCGAATTCATCAAACTTTGCATTATACATATTACCTTTAGTGTAGCCGTTAGATAATGTCTTATTATTTTTTATAGACGTTAACTCAGAATATAAAGCATCTGCTGTCACTAAAACATTATCGGCTGCTTGCCATTGACCAACTAAAGTTGCACCAATACGCTCACGATCTGACCTTTCAACAATTTGTTGTGCGCCCCATGGACGAAGGTGTGATGATGCTGATAAGGTATCTGACCCTTGTGGGCCTGTGAATGTTTTACCACTAACCGTTTTATAGTTAGTAATCTTAGCTTTATCTAGACGGGAATCACGTTGCTGATAAGCAAACGATGCTAAAACACCAAAATCGTTATCAAAGTTTTGACTTACTAATGCCGAAAAAAAGGGGTTAGTACTTTTGGCTAGCGTATCATAAACACCTTTTACTGACGCTGCACCTTTAAAGCCATCATAATCTAATGGCTTAGCTGTTTTAACGTTAACGGTACCACCTAAACCACCTTCAAGGGTGTCTGCTCTTAATGTTTTATGAACATCAGCACCGCTGATAAGCTCAGAAGCTATTAAGTCAAATGAAAAACCACGTTGATCATTATCTGATGGCATAGTACGGCCATTAAACAAAACGTTGTTAAAATTTGGACCGAAACCACGAATAGAGATTTTTTGACCTTCACCTGAGTCGCCACGGTCAATTGTTACACCCGTGATACGCTGTAATGATTCAGCAACGTTTTGATCAGGAAATTTACCAATATCTTCAGCTGATATACCATCAACAACACTTTCCGCGCTACGTTTATCAAATAAAGAACGAACTAAACTTCCACGGATACCCGATACTGTGATCACTTCGATTTCATCGATTTTTTCTATGGTAGCTTCTTCAGCAACCACTGAGGTACTTGAAATGGCAGCAAATACTGCTAGCGCTAAACTACTCGTTTTAAAATTCATGCTTTTCACCCTCTACACTTAATGTTTTATGTTTTATGTTTTATGTTTTATGTTTTATGTTTTATGTTTATTGAAGAGCTAAAGTTTTCAATCGACTTATCCCCACGTATAACATTTATTATTATTTTGCGAACACCACTTGTCAGTTGTCATACAACCATACAACCTGAATAGAAGATGTACAATGTTTTTTTACAAAAACGTTCATAACATAGATTTTAGAATTGATTTTATGTTGTATTCTCGAATTAAATCATTAAAACACACAAAACAAAAACAAAGTAATCACATGAAAACATTAAATATTTTATTTTTTTATTTAAAAAAACAGAAAAGATTAACACTTTATTGAGCAATATCACGCGATACAATCTTTATTATATCGCGTAATAATTTCTATTTGAAAGGGATTGTAAAGCGCACTTCTTCACTAGTAATACGATTGATTGGCCATTGAACATTCATCGATTCCAACTCTTTTTTCAATTTAATTGCCATTTTCTGCAACTTAATTGGCTGACGCTTGGCTAAATTAAATTGTTCATTCAAGTCTGAGTTCAGATCATACAATAACCACGAACTACTATTATATAAATATATGATTTTCCAATTGTCTAGGCGCATTGCACTATGGGGTTCATATCCAGGACCATGTGGCCCCCAAACATGTGGGTAATGAAATACCACTGGACGCTGTACTTTGAGCTCCGTGTTAGCCCAAAACTGACGAGAATCAATACCATCAAGTTGATAATCTTGTGGAATGTTTGATTCCCCCTGAGCCACCGCAAGCAAAGTCGGGAATAAGTCTTCGATCATCACTTGTTGCCTAGAGACCTTATTTATCCCGATAGGAAGGTACTTTTGGATTTGATTACCTAGCTTAGGTTTAGCCCAAGCAACAATGTAAGGAACGCGCGTACCACCTTCATATGCAGACCCTTTTCCTGCATTTAATGGCCAGTTATGACTATTAAGCTCAGTACCACGAGGTGTAGTAGACCTGGTATGTCCTGATAAACCGCCATTATCAGAGGTAAAGACCACTAAAGTATTTTCAGCAATACCTAGAACATTAAGGTGCTTCATTAACTCACCCAAACTATCATCCATACCTTCTACTAGTGAAGCATAATTCTCTTCAACCTCAGGAATATCGATTTGGGTACCTTGATAAACACGATCTTGATAATGCTTGACCAAACGTTTATGTGCTTCAATTGGTGTATGCACCGCATAGTGTGCCATGTTCAAAAAGAAAGGCTTGCCACTTTGGTTTGCCTTGGTAATTTCTTGTTTTGCTCGCTGAGTTAGTACGTCAGTTAAATGTACTTTCTGTTGATGAAATTCAGCTAAACCGGGAACTCCCTGAGGCAAACCTTCAGCTCCTTGCATTTCATTACCAAAATTATTTTCTCCCCAATAAGATGCAGGTGCTCCTGCGGCGTGACCAGCAACATTGACATCAAACCCCAAATTAGTAGGATTTGCACCCGGTGTACCATAGGCACCAAAGTGAGCTTTACCTACATGAATAGTATAATAGCCCGACTGTTGTAGTAGTTTTGCTAAAGTAACATCATTTGGTTGCAAGCCTTCTGTACGCCAGTGCTTTGGTGCGGCATTAGGTCCCCAAGTACCAGAATGGTCACTATCGGGTAATTTGGTCCAATTGCTGACATGATGACGTGTTGGGTTTTGTCCGGTCATAAGAGAAACACGGCTAGGAGAACAAACCGCATGTGAATAGGCTTGAGTAAACTTTACCCCTTGATTAGCCAAGGCTTCCATATTAGGTGTAGAGAAATGCCTATTTGCAGCCGTTTCTTGATCAGCAAAAACTAACGAAGTATCTTGCCAGCCCATATCATCAACCAAAAATAATACAATATTTGGCTGTTTTTCTTTTGCAATAACAAGCCCTGAAAAACTAAGCATTGAGCTTATAAATATGACTAACAAAACGCACATGAAATTAATTGTAATTTTCATAAAGCATCCTCCAATTTATTTCATTGACCATTGAGTAATTTTATGACCTTGCGTGGCATACCATAAAATAGCCAAATAACATGGCAGCATGATCCAATAGGCACTTTGTGAATTACCACTTGATTCAACCAAATAACCATAAATTAAAGGCATCAGCGCACCGCCAGAAATACCCATAATCAATAATGCAGAGCCAGTGCTGGTATGTTTACCTAAACCATCTAATGCCATTGGCCATATTGCCGGCCAAACTAAGGCATTAGCAAAACCTAATAAAGCAACATAAAGCACTACGTTTGGAATTTCAGGTGCTCCCGTCCAAGCAAATAAAATTTGCCAAACACTGGCACTAACCGTTGAAGAGCTGAGTAATAAGGTAGTTAATACAATCCCTAATGCACCTGAAAGAGCCAGCGCAGTTTCTTGGCTGATAAAGCGTGGGATAACAATCATTCCAGTTATATACGCCGCCACCATAAAGGCCATGGTATACGACGTAAGTTGGCCAAAATTACTAACTCCCATCTCTTGACCAAATAAGCCAATTGTATCGCCCGCAATAACTTCAACACCAACATAGAAAAACAGCGTGAGTGCACCAAAAATCAATTTAGGAAATCGTAAGATGGCCCATTTATCATCACTGCTGTTATCTTCTTCAAGCTGTGGCTCAGGTAGTGGTGAAAACTTGATCAGCACGGCTAGTATCGCAAGCGTTATTGCCATGATGATATAAGGCATAATTAATCGATTTGATAAATCGATTAATTCAGCATTTCTCTCTACTACGCCTAATGCGGCTAAGCGAGTTTCTTCAAACTGGGACATATCACTCAATACAAACGCAGTGAAGACGATCGGAGCAATAATACCGGCACTTTTATTCAACAACCCCATGATACTGATGCGTACAGCTGCCGTTTCTTTTGGCCCTAGTAAAACAATATATGGGTTTGCTGCTGTTTGTAATAATGTTAGGCCTGAGGCAAGAATAAAAAGAGCCACCAAAAATATTCCAAACATCCGCTCTTGTGCGGCCGGAATGAATACTACTGCGCCAACTGACATCACTAATAAACCGTAAACCATGCCATTTTTGTAGCCTGTGCGCTTCAAAAGCCTTGATACTGGTAGCGCCATCACCGTATAAGCGATATAAAAAGCCATAGTAACCAAATAGGCTTCCATATGATTGAGTTCACACGCTATTTTTAAAAATGGGATCAGTGAACCATTTAGCCATGTAACAAAACCAAAAACAAAAAATAATCCACCGACAATAGCCATTGGCAGCAGGCTCGATTGTCTAGTAGGTGTTTGTTCAAATGTTGCTTCCATCATTTCCTCTCGCTTTTTTTTTAATGAAATCCTTTGATTAAAAGACAAAGCGACATATTTTCATATGAATTTACGACTAAGCCCTTTGCCATTGCAGTTACTAAAACATGGTTTTAGTAACCGCTTAATCTCAGTTTTCTTTTATTAAACTTTCAATTTGCTTTATTTCTTAAAACAAAAACCTTTGAAAGCATTTTCATTCTTGCTAGTATGTTATCAGATAAGCATACGAGATGACAAGCAACCGGAGTTAGGAAACGTTTATGATCAGTAGTATTGAACGACATAATGAAATTCTTCACTTAGCCAATAAAGATGGAAAGGTCTCAGTTGATACACTGGCATCCATATACGGCGTATCTACTGTAACTATTCGTAATGACTTAAATAACTTAGATAGAAGAGGTTTGTTGGTTCGCTCGCGTGGTGGAGCCATATATCCCACGGAACTGGCTAAAGAGTTATCAATTGGACAAAAACACAGTAGAAACCAAAAAATTAAGAAAAAGATCGCCTTAGCAACAGTGATGCTAATAAATAATGGTGACGCAGTTATTCTGGATTCAGGTACAACCACAGAAGAAATTGCCTTAGAGCTGAGAAATCATAAACAGCTAAAAGTACTAACCAATGGTTTAAATGTCGCAACAAAGCTCGCGCAAATTGACGATATTGAAATTATGGTGACTGGTGGCACTTTGCGACAAAAATCATTGTCATTTTTTGATGGGAACGCAGAAAACAGTTTCCGCCATTGTCATTTTGATATGGTTATTTTGGGCGTTGATGGCTTTGATCTCAACGCTGGTATCACCACTCATTTTTCTCAAGAAGCGAGTTTAAATCGCTTAATGTGCGAAAAATCATCTCAAATTATCGCTGTAACCGACTCTTCAAAATTTGGTAAACGCGGTTGCTACATCGTGCAGCCCCTTAACAACATTGATATCGTCATTACTGATAAAGGCATTCCTTCCAGTTATATCGACGCATTCGCCATAGCAGGCATTCAACTGATCGTTGTTGATTAGGCTAACAAGCAAGTAACATTTCACCTAATAGGAATTGAACATGAAAGAAATATCAGAAATTATCAGAGCCAACAAAAATGGAGAAAACCGAGGAATATACGCAATATGTTCAGCTCATCCAATAGTGATAGAAGCAGCAATCGAACAAGCACTGAAAGATGATTCACCCATTTTAATTGAAGCAACGGCAAACCAAGTGAATCAATTTGGGGGGTACACTGGAATGTTACCTGCGGATTTTTTAGAATTTATCGGAAAAATCGCAGACTCAAAAGGTTACCCTCGTGACCGTATTATTCCAGGTGGCGATCATTTAGGTCCTGTATGTTGGGTAGATGAATCAGCTGAAGATGCTATGAAAAAAGCCCAAGAACTTATAAAAAGCTATGTCACTGCTGGTTTTAAAAAAATTCATCTAGATACCAGCATGAGTTGTGTCGATGATCCACAAAATTTACCCGATAAAATCGTAGCAGAGCGCGCTGCCTCTCTATGTTATATCGCAGAAAAAACTGCAGTAAACCTCTACGGTAAATCTGATCTGGTATTTGTTATTGGTACAGAAGTTCCACCGCCCGGAGGGGCAACAGAAGAAATAACAGAGTTGGCGTTAACCCCTACCACTCGAGTTAAAGAAACTTTAGCACTACACCAAAATGCTTTTTCTCAATTTGGTCTTGAAGACGCTTGGCAACGTGTTATTGCCTTAGTTGTTCAACCAGGAGTTGAATTCGACCACACCAGTTTAATTGATTATCAATCGGAAAAAGCGCAAGCACTAAAAGAGTGTATTAAAACCGTTCCCAATATTATTTATGAAGCACATTCTTCTGATTATCAAAATGATGACGCCTATATTGCATTAATAAAAGATCACTTTGGTATTTTGAAAGTAGGTCCACAATTAACCTTAGCGATGCGTGAAGGAATTTTTGCATTGTCATATATCGAAGAGGAATTGATACCCGTTGAACAACGTTCACACATCCGTGATATTTGTGAACAAGAAATGTTGGAAGCCCCAAAAAATTGGCAACGTTTTTATCCCGTACCAGCAAGTAAAGGCACTTTATACCGACGTTATAGTTACAGTGATAGAATTCGATATTATTGGTGCCAACCCCGTATTCAAAGAGCTATAGATTGTTTATTTAACAATCTAACCAACTCAGGAATACCTTTACCATTGATCAGTCAATTTCTCCCAGAGCAGTATCGTGCGATTCGCAACAATACCTTAATTGCAACACCACAAGAATTAGTCAAAGCCAAAATAAAACAAGTAACACAATCTTATGCTCAAGCTTGTTGGGGTCAATAAGCAATACCCGCTTATCTTTCACACACGCAATTGAAACGACTAAAAATTTAGGGAAATTCATGACGACTTTATTAACTTATTCAGAACAAATCTTAAAAGCGAGCAATGGTTATTGGACCGCAAGAGAAATTAACCAACAACCGCGTATATGGCGAGAAGCGGCGGCTAACATTGATAGCAAAAGAACGTCAATCGATGCTTGGTTAGTACCATTATTGGCACAATCAAATTTGCGTATTATTTTAACGGGTGCAGGAACATCAGCCTACGTTGGGGATGCAATAGCACCACATTTAAGCCAAAAAACCGGACGTTTATTTGAAGCAATTAGCACCACCGATATTGTCAGTAATGCCCCGCAGTATTTTTTAAAGTCTGTTCCAACCCTGCTTATTTCTTATGGTCGTTCGGGTAATAGCCCTGAAAGTGTTGCTGCCGTTAAACTTGCCGATCAAGTTATCGATAATTGCTACCACTTAGTGATCACGTGTAACCCTGAAGGAGAGCTCGCTACCAATAGCCAAAACCAAGCCAATACTTTATCGTTAATAATGCCAGAAGGTACACTTGATCAAAGCTTTGCGATGACCAGCAGCTTCACCTCAATGTTAGTCAGCACCTTAGCTATATTTGCGCCACAAGCACAGCAAGTTAAAGTAGCGGCACAATGGGCTGAAAATTTTTTAGAAAGCAAGGTCGAACAAGTTAAAGTGCTCGCCACCAAACCAACACAACGTTTAGTCTTTTTAGGTGCTGGCGGTTTACAAGGCATTGCCCGCGAAGCAGCACTTAAGGTATTAGAATTAACTGCAGGACAAGTACTCAGTTACTGTGAGAGTCCAATGGGCTTTCGTCATGGGCCAAAGTCATTAGTAGATTCCAGTACCGAAGTCATACTTTTATCGTCAAGTGATAGCTATACCCTAAAGTATGATCAAGACTTATTAGCTGAATTGCATCGAGATGATCAAGCATTAGCCATCACTACTTTAAGCAAAGAAAGCTTTGCACATACTGAGGAGTTGTTAGACGTTTGGGCGGGATTACCCTACATTCTTTATTGCCAAACATTAGCTTTTTTCAAGTCAATGCAAGCGAATATCACACCTGATAATCCATGCCCTACTGGTGAAGTAAACCGAGTTGTCCAAGGGGTAACACTATACCCTCTTAATGCAGAATAGAGGTCCGATATGTTACCAACAAATAAACAACAAATGTCTCCACTTCATTATGGTGTGGATATTGGTGGTACCAAAATAGAAATAGGCATATTTACGCCAGCGCTTAAAATGCTTAAAAATTGGCGAGTGAGTACGCCGACCAGTAATTATGATGACTTTCTTGAAGCTATACATCAGTTAATTCGTAAGGCCGATACCTGGTGTGAACAAGTTGGCACAATAGGTATTGGCATGCCCGGCATTATTGATAGAGCCGACAAAGTAAAGTCTGCCAATGTGCCTTGTGCAACGGGTAAGTTTATTGTTAAAGACCTACAAAATTTAATCGGCAGAACAATTACGGTAGCTAACGATTGCCGCTTATTTGCTTTATCTGAATGTTACGGAGGTGCTGGTAACAATCAAGAAGTGGTTTATGGTGCGATTATCGGTACTGGCGCTGGTGGTGGGTTGTGTATTAATGGCAAACTACTAAAAACCGTCAATAATATTGCTGGCGAATATGGTCATGTCGCAGCTTCAGGCATGTTATTAGAACGATATAATTTGCCGGTTAGAGCTTGTGGTTGCGGCTTAGTTGGCTGTATTGAAAGTTACATTGCTGGTCCTGGACTCGGTTGGCTCTATAAGTTTTTTGGCGCGAAAAATGAAAGTACCACAGAATTTGTAGAGCAATTGCGCATGAATAACCCAATAGCTCAGAAAACATTCACTTGTTATATGGACTTATTGGGCTCTTCTTTTGCCGCTCTGGTACTTTCTTATGATCCCGATGTTATCGTTGTTGGTGGCGGACTTTCTAAAATTAATGAAATTATTGATAACCTCTCTGACTTCATTGAACAACACCTGTTTGATGGCGTAAGTTCGCCAAAAATACGCAAAGCAGAATACGGCGACGCCAGTGGTGTACGTGGTGCAGCAATATTAGGAAAACAAAATGCACTTGCCTAAGCAGTATTACCTCCAAGCCAAACAAGTCTTTAGCGAAAATGACATTTTAGCGGATCATTATGTTTTAATTGAAAATGGCGTTATTTCATCAATTGATGAATCCATGAAAAGAACATTGCCTGTTATTTCATTCGACCAATATAAATTATTACCGGGCTTTCTTGATTTACATATTCACGGCCGCGAAGGTTGTGACATTATGGATGCCACGCGAGAATCAATTGAAACTATTTCGTCATCATTGGCAAAACATGGTGTTGTGGGGTTTCTTGGCACCACAGTTACTTCTACTTGGGAAAATACCTTAGCTGCATTTGCCACTATAGGTGAGGCTTATCACAACCAACCTAGTGGTGCGCAAGTATTAGGGGCATATAACGAAGGCTTGTTTTTCACTGAGGATCATAAAGGCGCGCATGATGAGAAATATTTTTTACCGCTAAGTAAAGCAAATATCGATGCCATTATTGGAGCATCACAAGGTGCGTTAAAAGTTGTGGCTTTAGCACCTGAATTACCAGGCTCTGAAGACATTATTAAGTACTTAACAGCCAAAGGCATTAAAGCCATGCTTGGCCATACCAATGCAAATTATCAACAAACCTGTGATGCACTACACTCTGGCGCTTGCGGAGGCGTACATGTGTTTAATGGCATGAAAGGCATTCATCATCGCGACCCTGGTTGTGCTGGCGCTGTATTATTAAATAAAGACGCTTATGTTGAAGTGATCGCTGACGGTGTTCACCTTCACCCCGCCATTTTGCAGTTAATCTATCGAATGAAAGGAGCTAATAAAATGGGATTGATCAGCGACTGTATAGTCGCTGGAGGTATGAAAGACGGCACCTACAAGTTAGGAATGTTAGACGTTAATGTGCTTGATGGCGTTGCCCGAACAGAAAGTGGCTCGTTAGCAGGCAGTACTCTAACTCTTGAAAAGGCAGTCGTAAATTTAATAAAGCTAGCCGATATACCACCATTAGAAGCGGTACATATGGCGAGCTTAATACCTGCTGAGTTTTTAGGTGTTAGTAATACGTTAGGCAGTATTTCTATAGGAAAAAGAGCCTGTTTGACCTTGGTTGATGATAACTTCAATGTACAAGCTACCTTTATTGATGGTCAGTTATCTTATGTCAACCAAGCAGTCAGAGAACTTTTTACGCCCCGATTTGATAACAATAATTAAAACAAATGATTTTACGGAGTATGAGCAGATGATTATTAATTTATGTTTAATTTCTAACAAAAGGCTAAAAATTTCGATTAATTACCTATTGTTCATTACTTTGTTGTCCTTAAGCTTCTTGACTGTCGCGGTCACTATGAATAAAGAAGAGCGCAAAGTTATTTTGATCGGCATTGACGGGATGGATTATCAAACCTTACAAAGACTAGCAACACCAAATTTTGACCGTCTTTATACCAGTGAACTTTTCACCGGAGGCGAACTTAATACCGAGACTGAACAGCAAACATACAGTGGTCCCAGTTGGGCAACTATTTTAACGGGTGTTTGGGCTAATCAACATCAAATTATAAAGAACGATAAAAATTTAAAATCAGCTACACCCAGCCTTTTTGATCGTATTAACCAAGTGTATCCACAAGCAAAATTAATCAGTGTTATTCGTTGGGATACCATTTACGATAATTTATACAGTGACATTTCATTTGCCCAGCACAAAATAGTTATTAAAGAACATGACTTCAAGGCTGTTGAGAAGTTTATAGAACTGTTAAAAAACAAGCCTGATTTTGCTTTTTTGCATCTCGACGATGTTGACCATGCAGGCCATGACTTTGGCTTTAGTAAAGAGTACGATCAAAGCATTATTGATGCCGATTTAATGCTAGGAAAAATCATCGATGTTATTGAAAATAATAAACAGGTTAATGAAAAATATTTAATCATTGTCACTACTGATCATGGCAGAAATAATTCAGGAAAGGAGCATGGAGGACAAAGTAACTCTGAAAAAATTACATTTTATGCAACTAATAATGACTTCTACCATAGAAAAAAAACATTACAAATAACGGGTGCAATACCTCAGACCTATATTGCGAATTCAATTTTAGATTATCTACACGTAACCCCATTAAAGTAACTGATACCAAATAAATGCATCAATCAAATTTATTAGTGGCATTGAAAGTTCTCCTGGATGAAAAACGCTTTTCATCTCAGCTGCAACTCGCTAAAGCACTTTCCATACGTGGCTTTAATAATATATCTCAAACACAGGTATCTAGGTTAATTAATAAGATAGGCGCAATTAAGGTACGAAATAATAAGAATCAAGTAATATATAGATTGCCTGAACATGATTTTATTCCTCAAATGCATCAAGATATTGACACTGTAATATTAAGTATTCAACATAACGAAAATCAAATAATCATAAAAACGGTTGCAGGAGGGGCTGGGGTAATTTCAAAAATAATCGAAAACATAGGAGAATCTATAGGGATTTTAGGCTGTATATCGAGTAATAATACGATATTAATCATTCCTGAAAATTTAAGAATAATTAATGAAACAATTCGCAGTATTATAACTATTTTGGATTTAGAAAACTCTGTATGACTTTGGTGTTTAATAATCCAATTATGATAACGAGTGCTTTATTATATTACTGCCTTTTTTGTGCGACTCTCAAGTCAATATTTTCAAGTTTTTTTTGATAAAGTAATCTACATATTAGCTACTAATAAAAGCGACAGAAAGTTTTAATATTTTGTTCCTTCGCTTTGTCCCTTTCCGCCTCCAAACCGATCTAGAAAGCTAAACCGTCCAAAAAACGATTTAAAAACCTATAAAACGGTCGTCAACTTCACTCAACCATAACAGTTAGCAGACGCAGTGCATCTAGCCCAGACTAATTGTATAATACGATACCATTCAGACTTTACGATCAAAGCTATGTTTAATGCCAACCACTAACCAAACCAGTTTAACAGATCTCGCTGAACCAAACCAAAATCACCAGCACTTCAAAATATTTAAACCATATGGTTATTTAAGTCAGTTTTTACCAGAATCACGAAAAAATAAACATCTATTAGGCGAACTATTTAACTTCCCCGATAAAACTATGGCGATTGGCCGATTAGATCACGACTCCGAAGGCTTATTGTTACTAACAACCAACGGTATGATGAGCTACAAAGTCAGAGACAAAGGTATAGAAAAAGAGTACTACGTGCAAGTTGATGGAGCGATCACTGTAGAAGTAATGTCACAGCTGCAAAATGGTGTTGAGATTGGTATCAATGGGACTAAATATCTAACCCTGCCTTGTAAAGCGTTCAAGCTAGACGGTGAGCCTCAACTCCCCACTCGTGGTCGTAAAATCCGCGATCCGAGACATGGCCCTACTAGCTGGATCTCTATCACTCTCTGTGAAGGGAAAAATCGTCAGATAAGAAAAATGACGGCTGCTGTGGGCTTCGCCACATTAAGACTGGTAAGAGTTCGGATTGGCGACATCCATATCGATAGCTTGATTGCCGGTGAGGTTGTTACGCTACCTAATTTTGACGCCGTACTTAAGAGCTAATGCCTCAAGCATTAACCCTTTGTACTTAAGAACACAAACTGGTTAATGATCACTATCACCACAAAGCGGTCATATTTTAGGTAATAAAAAACGCCTACAAAGGACGTCTTCGGTGCTATGAGCAGACCTTAAAGCTGATAATTTTAAAACTAACTAATACCTCATCACGGAAGGTGATTTTTATGCTGCAGTGCTAATTCGGATAGATTTTATTTGCGCCATTCATTAAGTATTTTATCGTATGTACCATCTTCAAGCAGAATTTTGTTAGCTTCTTTTAGCTTAGCAACCACAGAAGTTGGTAGCTTTTTACTCACTCCAAAATATACGTCTGTATTAGAATAAGAATAACCACTGTAAACTATATTGCTATATGCATCCTCATTAGCCATTAGCCATTAGCCTATATTCAATATCTATTCTTGTATCGATAATACCTAGCAACCTATCCGTCTGAACCATTCTGAGCGTATCTGATGCTTGAGCATGGAAGGCTATAACGTATCTAAGTTTATCATCGTCTTTCAGACGTTTATCGAACTCGGGTGTCACAGAATAGTTTATATTGTGTCCAATTTGTCTTGTCACTTTATTAGATAAAGCGATTTGATCATCTATAGTGTTATAGTCCATTCCAAAGTAGTTTTTATGGACAAAAAGTGCTATTTCCTCTTTTGCATGTGGTCCAATAAAGTGCATGAATTTACGTCGTTTTTCTGTTGGAGTTACAAAAGCCATAATGTGCATCTTACCTGTCTTCAAATTTTTCAACCCTCTACTCCAAGGTTGTTGAGCATATTTGACAGTAAATCCAGCTTTTTCCACAAGCGCTGTATAAAGATCAACATTGACCCCAATCCATTGTCCATTAACCAAATCAGAGTACGGCATTCCATTATTCACCCGTACTATTATTTCCTGTGATGACAGCCCAGCAGTTGAAATAAACAGGAACGTTGCGGTCATCGTTTTAAGTAAAATATTCTTTAAAGTCATTTTTTACCTTTAACACCAGTTAATATATTTGGAACAATGCGGCCTTATCTATATAGACAGAATTGTCACTTTCTGTATAAGTAACTTATAGTTCGCCATGGTTATCAATAAAGATTATAGGATATTTATAGATAAATGACTTTACTGTAATTCCAACGCTTTCGTATGCTGTTGTTGTTATATAATAAACAGACTAGAGAAAAATTTAATTGTATTTAGGGCTAATTATTATTCTCATATTTGAAAGTGGTTAGTCATTCTTTAGTGTGAAAAGTGGCTTGGTGCATCATACCGGGAACAATATCCGTACATTGAACGATAACTTGTTGATGAGGGTTGTAACCCTTTTTCAACATTTCATCGACAACAGCTAATATCATTCCACCAGCTCAGCAAGCGGTTCATCTATGGTGATAAATTACTAGTTTCAAAATACTTATCGATGCCAACTAGCGTCATTTATGCCCGTTATTCATCACAAAGTGCTCCTAATCCGTTCATATTTGAAGGTCCGCTCATTAGACCTAAGGATACAATGTTTTTTTCAATACGCTACGTCAACTTAGCGCACTTTGATGACGGCAGCAAACACCACATTGCGGACATTAGCCGTTTCATCAAAGTTAGGTTTCGGATTATATTTTGTATCGATAATGCTCTACTCAGCGGGTAATGGGAGCGTAACGAGTCTTACTCCGCTGAAGTAGCTTGTTATATGGTTTGCTATTTGGGCCGGAGCGTTTCAATAATTTGTGCATCCACCCAGTAGATATTTACCTCTTCGTTTCCGCGTTTTGTCCGCTTATCAAAGAATAGAAATTGTCCATCGGGTGACAAACTTGGATTTTTTTCAGAATGAGCGGTATTTATCTTGTCGCCCATATTAATGGCAGGGCCCCATGAGCCATCAGCCGCGCGATAACTGATATAAATGTCAGATT